>JAQCNK010000357.1 GCA_028275075.1 Haloarcula sp.
ATGGGTTGGGGCGGATTCGAACCGCCGGCCCTCGCCGTGTGAAGGCGATGTCATAACCGGACTAGACCACCAACCCGCGACACTTGCATGTAACGGCGGTGCTATTTTAACAATTGCGTTCCGGGTACGCTTCGGTCGGTGGGTTCCAGCTGTACATCCAATCTCTGTGACAACGCTGTTCGTAATAGTTCAGCGAGGTTGCAACGATGAGCAAAGGTATCGGCCACAGAGACGCGACAGAAGAACGCTGAAAGGTTGAAGACGCATGAGCGCGGCGCCTCCGAGCGACGATGGCAGGCTAGAGGAACTCGATGGCGCGGAAGGCGATGTCGGAGACGTAGCTGAACCCGGGAATGAGCAACACTGTGACGACCGCCGCGGCGACGATGGCGGTGTACAGTCCTGTCGGGTAGGAGTCGATGGCGCGCTCGCCAGTTGGCTCTTCGATCCACATCGCCTTGACAACCCGTGAGTAGTAGAACAGGGACAGGGCGCTGTTGATAACCAGCGCGGCCGCAAGCGACCAGGCGCCGACGTTCAGCGTGGCCGAGAACAGGTAGAACTTCGAGAAGAACCCACCACCGATGGGGAGGCCAGCGAGGCTGAACAGGAACACTGTCATCGCGGCACAGGCGACCGGTGCCTGCTTGCCCAGCCCGTTGTAATCCTCGAAGGTTCGTCCGACGCCCCAGTACTCCACCAGCGCGATGAAGAGGAACGCGCCTGTGTTCATGAAGCCATACACCAGGAGGTGTGCCATGCCCGCACTCATCGAGAGGGCCATCCCGTCACCGGACCCGGTGAGAGCGGCCAACCCGATGAGGACGTAGCCGGCGTGTCCGATACTGGAGTACGCCAGCATACGCTTGACGTTCTCCTGGGTCGCGGCGGCAAAGTTCCCGACGAACATCGTCGCGATTGCGAGCACTTGGAAGACGATGAACCAGTCGACGGCCCCGCTATCGACGAGGGCCCCAATGGGGAAGGCCACAGCGAACGCGCGGAAGGCGATGACAAAGCCGGCAGCCTTCGACGCCGAGGAGAGGAACGCCGAGATGGGTGCTGGCGCGCCCTCGTAGGCCTCCGGCGCCCAGAACTGGAACGGAACGGCGGCCATCTTGAACGCGAGGCCACCGATGATCATCACGATACCGACGCCCAGAATAGACATCGGGACTGAAGCACCGCTCGACTGGGCCTGCACTGTCCCATCGACAACGGTCTGGACGGTGCCCGACTGGATGGCCGTCGCGACAGCGTCGAACCGCATGACACCAGTCGCGGCGTACACGAGCGAGATGCCGTAGGCGAAGACCGCCGAGGAGACAGCCCCGATGAGGAAGTATTTCAACCCCGCTTCAACGCTTCCCCGGTTCTGCTTGAGGAAGGCCACGAGGGCATACGACGGCAGGGAGACGAGTTCGAACGCGACGAACGCAGTCGCCAAACCGTTCGCGGCGGCCAGCAAGCTCATCCCGGTGGCCGACAGCAAAACCAGCGAGTAGAACTCCGCCTGATAGGCGTGTTCGCGAACGTAATCCGTGCTTGCCAGAGACACAAGCGCGGTAACACTCGCTGTGATAGCCATGAAGAACAGTGCCATCTGGTCGACAACCAACTGACCGCTAAAGAGGACCGCAGAGCCGGAGCCACCCTGCGCGGTCGGGATGCCGACACCGCCGTAGATCAGGGACACCGCCGCAGTTAGCGAGCCGAGCGAACCGGCCACAGCGATACCACCCAGAACAGTGGTGTTCGTCGTGTCCGGGTCGACACTATCCGCAAGCAGCAGGACTACTGCGGCCGCGCCAAAGAGCAGTGCGGGCGCGGTCGCCAGCCAGGTCGGGTCGACCATCTATGCACCTCCTCCAGTCAGTGGGGCAACAGCGTGTTGGATCATATCTAGCGAGATATCAGGTGCGACACCGAGTGCGATGACGAGCAACAAGAGGACCGCAAGCGGCGCCACATCATGGAACGCTGCGGGACCGATCTCGTAGTCAGTCTCCAGCTTGAAGCCGCCAAAGAGCGTGCGCTGCATCGCCCACAGCAAGTAGCCGGCGACGATGACGATGCCGAACATCGCAAGCGACGTCAGGACCGGAGCACTCGATCCCAGGGTGGCAGCGTTGAACGCGCCCTGGAAGATGAAGAACTCCGCGGCGAAGCCGGCCATCAGCGGCAGGCCCATGTAGCCGAAGGCAGCCGCGACGAAGATGCCGACCGTCCATGGCATGCGGTCTGCCAGCCCGGACATATCGCCCACCATGCGCGTGTGAGTTGTGTTGTAGATGACGCCGACGGTCATGAACATCAGCCCGGAAATAAGCCCGTGAGCGACCATCTGGAAGGTCGCACCACCCATTCCGAGCGGGGTGAAGGCAACGAGCCCCAGGATGACGTAGCCCATCGACGAAATCGAGGAGTACGCGACAATACGCTTGAGGTCTCGCTGTGCCAGCGCGAGCATCGCACCGTAGATAACCGATACGACGCCGACGATAGCCAGCGGCACGGCAAGTGCGCGCGCCGTCTGTTCAAGCATCGTGAAGTTGAACCGTAGCAGCGCGTAGGTCCCCATTTTCAGGAGGACGCCGGCCAGCATCACCGACACCGGCGTCGGCGCCTCGACGTGAGCGTCGGGCAGCCACGTATGCAGCGGGAAGACGGGCACCTTCACCGCGAACCCGATGAACATCAACACGAACGAGATGGTTGCCAGGCTGTAGCCGGCGTATACGGGCAGTTCAGTCGCCGCACGGAACGCCGTCGCCATCGCGGGCAGCGACAGTGTCGTCACGTCGGTCGCAAAGACCATCGCGAACAGCCCCGCGAACATCACCAGCGAGGCGACGTTCGTGTAAACGAAGAGCTTGATGGCGGCGTACTTCCGGCGTGGGCCGCCCCAGATGCCGATGAGGAAATACATCGGGATGAGCACGCCCTCCCAGAAGACAAACCAGAGGAAAAAGTCAAGCGCCGTGAAGACGCCGATGAGACTCAGTTCCATCAGGAGCATGAGTCCGTAGAACTGGGATTGGCGCTCGTCAATGGGCGTCCACGCGGAGATGATGGCCAGCGTAGTCAGGATAGTCGTCAGCGCGAGCAGCGGCATGCTGACGCCGTCCAACCCGACGTAGTACTGGACGGTGTACTCGCCCAGATTGAGCCACGGAATCTGTGTCCCGAAGGCAACCTCACCGGGTGACAGCAGTGCGTTCCCAACGCCGTTGTAGTCGGTCAGGAACACGTAGTACATGTAGCTTGTCAGTGCGACCGGAATCACGCTGATACCGGCCGCGAGCTTCCCGGCCACGCGGTCAGGCGCGAGCATGACGATTCCCGCACCGAGCAGCGTCACCAGCAAGAGTGTCTCGACGAGCATTAGAACCACCCTCCTACGACGCCGAAGGCGACAAGCAAGAGGACGAGGCCGAGCGTCAACAACGTCGCGTAGTTGCTGACGACCCCGGACTGGATGCGCCGAATCCGGCGGCCACCGAAGAGGCTCACACTGGAGACACCGTTGACGACACCGTCGACGACGCCCTGGTCAAACTTGTCCATCGCGCGAGCGAGCGGATACGTCAACCCGGTCGCGAGCCACACCTGATACTCGTCTTGGTAGTAGTTGTGCATGAGTACAGTCTTCGCACCGCCCAGTTTGTCCGTATGTTCGACCGGCTCCGATCCGCCGTACAGTGAGCGGGCGAGGAGTAAGCCGGCCACCGCCAGTACCAGCGAGAGGGCCGCAGACGCAAGCAGCGTACCGATGGTTCCCAGCGGCTCACCGACTCCGACGCCGGCGACCTCTTTGAGCAGTTTCTCGTAGTGGTGGAGGCCGGTGTGGAGTTCGGCCGACCAGCCACCATCTTCCTGTCCAAGGAGCCACTTGTGGAGGAAGTCGATGTGCGCGCCGGTCAGCTTCGCGACCGGCGCCATGTTGATGAAGCCGATCGTCGCGGCCAGCACGCCAAGTACCGACAGTGGGCCCTTGACGTTCCAGCCAACGGATACCGGGTCACGCGCAATGTCTGTCCGTGGCTGCCCGTGGAAGGTGAGATACACCATGCGGAAGGTGTAGAACCCGGTCATGAACACCGCCAGCAGCCCGAACGTGTACGCGATGAGGTACGCCGGCCCGAGTCCACCTTTGCTGCCGAGCCCGTGGATCAGAGCTTCATAGAGCACCTCATCCTTGGACCAGAAGCCAGCAAAGGGGACGATACCGGCCAGCGCAAGCGATCCCGAGAGGAACGTCCAGTAGGTCACCGGCATCCGGTCTTTCAGACCGCCCATGTCCCACATATTCTCGTTGTGATGCATGGCGATGATGACGGAGCCTGCACCGAGGAACAGCAGCGCCTTGAACACGGCGTGTGTCGTCAGATGGAACACCGCGGCCACGTACCCGCCCGACCCCAGCGCAAGCATCATGTAGCCATACTGGGAGATGGTGGAGTACGCGAGCACCTGTTTGAGCTCCTGTTTGACGACGGCCATCGTTGCCGCAAACAAGGCGGTAAAGCCACCGACCAGCGCAATGACCGCCAGCGCCGTCGGCGAGATCGCGTAAAATCCGTACATCCGTGCGACGAGATACACACCAGCGGCGACCATCGTCGCCGCGTGAATCAGTGCGGAGACCGGTGTCGGACCTTCCATCGCGTCGGGGAGCCAGGTGTGTAGCGGGAACTGCGCGGATTTGCCGATGACGCCCCCGAGAACGAGTAGGCCCAGCACCGTGAACCACGCCTGGGGGTCCATGCCGACGGTATCGAGCATAGCGATATGTTCGGTCGCACCGTCGACGATTGCCTCCTCAGCGAGTCCGGGGAAGCCGTGGGCGACGACCTCGCCCCCCTCTCGGATCGGGGCAAAGAGCCCGGTGCCAAAGGTCGCGATGATGCCCACGACGCCGATGAGGAAGAAGTAGTCACCGAAGCGGGTCACCAGGAACGCCTTCTTCGCGGCGCTTGGCGGGCCATCCTCGCGGAACCAGAAGCCGATGAGGAGATACGAACACAGCCCCACCAGCTCGAAGAACATGAAGGCCATCAACAGATTGTTCGCCACGACGAAGCCGAGCATGCTCGCGGTAAACAGCCCGAGGCCAGCGTAGTACCGGGGCAAGCCGGTCTCGCCCTCGTCGTTCATATAGCCAAGCGAGAAGATGTGGACCAGGAACGAGATGAGAGTCACGATCAGCAACATCAGGGCCGACAGTGGGTCGAGCAAAACACCGAACCGCAGCGCGACGGAGCCCACGCCCGCGACCCACGTGTAGATGAACTCGTTGTAGCCAGTCGCCGACCCGACGAAGCCGGCCACGTCGAGGGCGACCCATACAGAGATCAGCAGAGAGAGGCCCGTCGCCGAAATGCCGGCGAGGGCACCACCTTTGGGCATCCGGTCGCCGAAAAAGAGAGCGACCAGGAACGATACGAACGGGAGCAGGACAATCGCCGGTGCGTATGTGAATGCAGCCATCGTTACCACCTCATCGTCGTCGCTTTGGTTACGTCCACGTCACTGAAGTTTCGGTACAGGACGAGGATGATGCCGATACCGACGGCCACCTCGGCGGCCGCGATGGCCATCCCGAACAGGGCGAAGACCTGTCCGGTGAGGTTGCCATGTTGGAGTGAGAAGGCGACGAAATTGATGTTGGCCGCGTTCAGCATGAGTTCGACCGACATCAGGAAGATGAGCGCGTTGCGACGCGTCAACACGCCGAACAGGCCGATACAGAATATCGCAGCCGAGAGCAGCAGGTAGTACTGGGCCGGGACCGCCATCAGTCGTCACCTCCGTCGCGGTCGTCGTCGACCGGGGCGCCCCCGTCCGCGGCGACAGCGTCCTCGGACTCGCCGGTTCCAGACCCCAGGCCGACGTTTTCCCCATCTTCCTCGCGCTTTGCCAGCATTACCGCACCGTCTAGTGCGGCGTCAAGTAGCACGCCAATGAGGAGAAAGGCGACGAGGAACCCTTCAGCTGGGACGGCCGCCTGTCCCTCGTCCATAAGTTGTCCCGGCGCGATGTCGAACATCGCTGCACCCAGACTCTTTGTTATCGCTGCCCCGTCGGGAAATCCTGCGGGTGCGGGGAAGGAAACCCCCAGGAACACGATTGCCAAGACAGCGAACAGCGCAACTGCGGCGAGTCCGGCAACCAGGCTTCCCTGGGTGTTCAGCCGAGGTCTGTTCGTCATGGCGTCACCTCGATGACGGATTCGTCCTCACGGGTCAACATCACGGCGAACGTGATGAGGATGAGGACACCACCCACGTAGACGAGAATTTGCATCGTTGCGACAAAGGCCGCCATGTTCAACACGTAGAACACGGCGACGCTGACCAACGAGACGCCCAGTAACAGCGCCGAATGCCAGACGTCACGGACTAACACGACGCCGGCCGCACTGCCCACCGTCACCAGAGCGAACAGTGCAAACGCGATTGACTCGTACAGTGCCATCTTAGTTGAG
>JAQCNK010000342.1 GCA_028275075.1 Haloarcula sp.
CTTTCTATGATAGGCTCGGATCGTAATGAACTCGCGTCCGTGGAAGACGTCGAACTGGTCCCGGATGAGCGGGGCGATCATCCGGTCGTAATCGAACCCGACGGGGACGATGTGAGTCTGTATACGCTACGTCTCAGACGGGCAGGTAAATCTCTCCGAGCGTCGCGGCACGGTGTTCGCCCCTCGCAAGCAGGCCGGACCGGATCCCCGCCGGTCGGTCGGGACGCGTCACACCGTGTCGCGGTCGGTGTAGGTCACGCGGTGGGCAATCAGCCCGTCGGCGTCGACCGTGTGAAAGTCAGCGAAGCCGAACGCGACCAGCTCACCGCCCTGTCGCCCGCCGAACGTCCCGCGGACCGCCGCCGTGTCACCGTCGACCGCGATCGCGAGCACCTCGTGTTCGCCGCCGGACAGCGGTCTGTCCTCGCGGTAGAACCGCTCTAAGTCGTCTTTCCCTTCGATCGGGTCCTGCCCCGGCCGGTCGTAGACGACGTCGTCGGCGAAAAGCGAGAGCAGGCCGTCGTAGTCGTCGGCATCGACGCGCTCGTAGTAGCGGCGCACCGTCTCGCGGAGCCGCTCGGGGTCGGGTGTTACGTCGGCCGATGCGGTGTCGGGCGTCGCGTCGGAGTCAGATGTCGTGTTGGTCACGGGCGTCTGGACGGGCCCGCGAGTCATATGCGTTGTCCCGCCGGGCGGCGGCGGTCTGGGACGGGGGCCTTCGTCGGCTCGTTCGACCCGCGGGTCGCGCCGTTTTTTTCGCTCCCCCCGAGTTCGGTCCGCGGGGCGAGAGCGAATCCGTCGCGGGCGCTACGGTCATGCGAGAGCGTGCTGTACCGTCGCACGGTATGTCACAACAGGAGATCACGGACGAGCTGTACGTCAATTAGTACACCCTCGGGCTCGTCGGCCCCGACCAGGATTGGGCCGGGACAGTCGCCGACGGCGGCACGGTGACGACGTACACGCCGCTGGGCTGTTGGGGACCGATGATCACGCCGTCGTTTCGGGGCGGCCACGAGGTGACGCGGCTGATCCGCGCCGAGGGCGCGGAGGTCGGCGACACCGTCGCGATCCACATCCGCGACGTGGAGGTGACAAGCATGGCGACGAGCACGCGGTCGATGGACAGAACGCAGAAACGTGGTGGAAGCAGAACGGTCGCAAGGTGCTCACAGCAGTCGGAACCTACTCGCGCGGGGAACGCGGCTACCGCGTGGACGAAGCCGCGCTTCGGGCGTGTCTCAACGACGACCGCTCTTCAGTAGACTGGCGGAACCTGGAGTATTAGTGCCTCTGGTCTGGCAAAACGGGTATGTGTGAGAACCGTCCTGCCTTCGGCCAGTGGCTAACGGAACTTGCGGAGCTGGGCGTAATAGAATTCCGGCCCGAGCCGCTCGACAACATCGTCGAGCGGCGTCTCAAGACGGTGTAGGCAGAGAACTCCTGTCCAAACTGTGGCGCAGATAGTCTCCACGCCCTCAACGGCTCCGACCATATCTGGTGTGGCCACTGTGACTGGAAAACCACCTACACCATCCGTCTTTAGCTAATACTCACAGTAATACTATCTAGCCGTGATCTGCGGTCGAATTTCGCTCGTACACCTCGACAAAACGCTGAAAACACCAATCTTAGCGTTTCTAATCGCCTGGTTTCACGATGAACAGCGTCTCACCGGCTGG
>JAQCNK010000373.1 GCA_028275075.1 Haloarcula sp.
ATACCACGGAACGAATCTCTGTGAGTAGAATGCTGAACAAACGTTCGCATTGCGGTGGCTACAGTGCAGTAGTATCGAGCAATACAACGAACAATCAAAAACTAGAGCACATCTCGGCGGAGGGCAAGCAATGAGTCATGACTCGGTCAGCCGCCGGGGGTTCATCGCCGGCACCAGCGCGGCGATGGTGGCCGGGGTCGCCGGCTGTTCCGGCGGTAGCGACTCCGGGAGTGATACGATCAAGATCGGCGTGCTCGAGGATCAGTCGGGTAACTTCTCGCTGGTCGGCACGCCAAAGTGGCGCGCCAGCAAGCTGGCTATCGAAGAGATAAACGAAGACGGCGGGATCATGGGCAAACAGATCGAGCTGTTCGATCCTGATCCCCAGTCCGACAACCAGCGCTACCAGCAGCTAACCGAGCGGCTCATCCAGCAGGAAAACGTCGACGCCCTGTGGGCCGGCTACTCCTCGGCGACCCGCGAGGCGATCCGGCCGATCATCGACCGCGAGGACCAGCTGTACTTCTACACGACTCAGTACGAGGGTGGCGTCGCCGACAAGAACGTCTACTGTATGGGGCCGACGGCCCGCCAGCAGCTCGGCAGTGTCGTTCCCTACATGATCGAGAACTTCGGCGATGACATCTACACCATCGCGGCCGACTACAACTTCGGCCAACTGTCGGCCGACTGGGTGAAGGTCATCGCCCAGGAGAACGGCGCGTCGGTCAACAACGAGGAGTTCATTCCGCTGTCGGTCCAGAACTTCGGTTCGACGATCAGTAACATCAAAGAGGCCGATCCGGACTTCGTGATGGCGATTCTGGTCGGTAACAACCACTCCTCGTTCTGGAACCAGCGAACCTCCGCTGGCCTCGACATTCCGATGGGGACCTCGACCGTGATGGCCCAGGGCTACCAGCACAAACGGCTCGACGCCCCGGCCCTCAAGAACGTCTACGGTGGCTTCAACTACATGGAGGAAATCCCGACGGACCGCAACGAGGATTACGTCAGCCGCTACTATGACCGCTGGCCGGACGCCGGCTACGCCAACGAGGAGTCCGTCAACAACTACTTCTCGATCTACCTCTACAAGAAGGCCGTCGAGGAGGCCGGTACCACCGATCAGGAGGCCGTCAAAGAGGTGCTGAACGGCGGCATGGAGATCACCGGTGACAAATCGCCAGAGGGAGACATCAGTCTCCAAGGACCGGTCCACCACATGACCCACAACATGCGTGTCATGAAATGCGACGCCGAGCACAACATCACCGTTGAGGACCAGCGGCGCATCCCCGAACAGTTCCTCTCGGAGACGGTCGGCATCGACCTGTCGGGGCCGGACAGCGACCTGGAGAAACAGTTCACGCCGGCCGACTACTACGACGCAGCAGGACAATAGACCAATGACATCTGGTTTCGGCGCAACCGGCGCGCTCACGCCCCTCATCATCGGCGATTTCCTGGGGTTCCTCGATAGCATCGGCGTTCCGGTGGTCCAGTTACTGCAGATCGCAGACAACTTCGCGTTCATCACGCTCGCGGCTATCGGTCTGACGGTCATCTTCGGGATGATGGGCGTCATCAACCTCGCCCACGGCGAGTTCATCATGATGGGCGCGTACATCACGACGCTGTCGGTCAATGTCGCGTCGCTGCCGTTACCGGTCGCCATGCTGCTCGGCGCGCTCGGCACGGCAGCCTTCGGTGCGGTCATCGAGCGCACCATCGTCAGGCGGCTCTACGGCCGGCTGCTCGACTCGATGATCGTCACCTTCGGTCTGGGGCTGATCCTGACGCAGGGGACCCGGATCATCTTCGGTAACACCCTGCAGTCGATTGGCACGCCGTTCGGTGAGGTACCGGGGTACACCTACTCCGGCTACCGTGTCCTGCTAATGTTCGTCGCAATTGCCGTCCTCAGTGCGGCGTACCTCGTGTTCACCCGCACCGAGTTCGGTATTCGGGCGCGAGCGACGATTCAGGACGCCGAAACTGCCCGTGCGATGGGTGTCGACACCGATCGGATGTACACGACCACGTTCGCAATCGGCTCGGGACTCGCCGGCCTGACCGGCGCGCTGTACGCGCCGTCGGCGACGATCGTCCCGGGGATGGGACAGGCGTTCCTCGTCGAATCGTTCGTCACGGTCGTCACCGGCGGCTCGACAGTGCTGCTCGGGACGACGCTGGCCGGCGGCGTGCTCGGCACTATCGACGCGATCTTCTCGAACCTCTACGGAAACTTCTTCGGACAGCTCGCGCTGCTGCTCACGGCGATCATCGTGATCCGCCTGCTGCCGGACGGGCTGACCGGGCTCGCATACAGGATCCGCGACAAACTGGGTGAACGGCAATGACGGAGCTGAGCCTGCCATCACGGTTCGACGGTATCGCCGAGAAACTGAACGGGCCGAACACGCTGGGGAACTCGCGGGCGTTCTGGATCGCCTTCGCGGTCGGGATGTTCGTGATGGTCGCCTACCCGTTCGCCCGTGGCTCCTACGCGGCGGGCCAGACCTCGCTGTTCCTGGTCTACGGGCTGCTCGCGCTGTCGCTGTCGCTCATCTGGGGGTACACCGGCATCCTGAGCTTCGGGCAGGTTGCCTTCTTCGGGATCGCCGGCTACACCTATGCCATCGTGAGCCTCAACCTCGGCGGCGTGTTCGGCCAGACCGTCGCGTTGCCGATAGCTATCGCCGTCTCGACGCTCTCGGCGTTCGTCCTCGGTTACTTCATGTTCTACGGGGGCGTCCAGAACGTCTACGTTGCGATCCTCACGCTCGTCGTAACGCTCGTGCTCGAAACGTTCATGGCCCAGACCGCGGGTTCCGAGTGGGCGGTCGGCTCCGTCAAACTCGGCGGGTTCAACGGCATCCCCGGCATCCGGAACTTCGCGCTCGGCGTCGAGGGAGCGTCGATATCCCTCTCCGGGTCAGGATTCTACTGGTTCGTCCTGGCGCTGCTGTTGGGTGCGTATCTCGGGGGTCGCGCCCTCGTCAACAGCAAGTACGGCTACGCGCTGGTGGCTATCCGGGAAGACGCCGAGCGGACCGCGATGTTCGGCTACAACGTCAAGCGCGTGAAACTGGCGATCTTCACCTTTTCGGGTGCGCTCGCCGGTCTGAGTGGCGTTCTGTACTCGACGTGGGGCAACTACATGGACCCGAGCGTGTTCACGATCACGTTCGCCACGATCCCCATCGTCTGGGTTACCCTCGGCGGCCGGGAGTCGCTGCTCGGGGCTATCGTCGGCACGATCATCATCGAGCGGCTCCGGCTGTGGTTCTCGGTAAACGCCTCGGAGTTCGCTATCGTCTTCGTCGGCGTGATTCTCATGACTGTCGTGCTGGTGTTGCCGCGCGGCATCCTGCCGGGCATCCGCCAAATCTACCTGTTCCTCAATGAGAACGGGCCGCGGGCGGCAGTCGACCACGGGCAGACAGTTATAAAGGCCCGCATCCGCGAGGCATTGCAGACCGTTGGGATCGATGCCTCCGACCCTGACACGCCGAGTAGTTCTGAGGTGGTTCGCGAATGAGCACGCCACAAGATCCCAACGTCAGAGAGCAACCGGCGGTAGCTGCCACCGGCAGTAACCGCGAGACCATCCTCTCGACGAAAGGACTCACAAAAAAGTTCGGGGGCCTCACCGCCGTCGACAACGTCGACTTCAGTGTCGACGAGGGCGAACTCCGATGTCTGATCGGTCCTAACGGAGCCGGTAAGAGCACGCTGCTCGAACTCATCACCGGACAGCTCACGCCCACCGACGGCGAGATATACTTCGACGGCACTGACCTCGGTGAACTGGAGCCACACGAGCGCATGGACGCCGGTATCAGCGTCAAGTTCCAGTCGCCACACATCTACGAGAGTCTCACCGTCGAACAGAACCTCCATGTCCCGCTCCAGCGGACCAGCCGAGACATTGAGCCCGTCATGGAGCGGACACTCGACAGGATCGCGCTGACCGAGAAGGCCGATGAGCCGGCGAGCGATCTCTCACATGGCGAGAAACAGCGGCTTGAGATCGGTATGGCGATCACACTCGATCCGAAGTTCATGATCCTTGACGAACCGGTCGCCGGGATGTCAATCGATGAAACGGGAGACATCGCCGACTTGATCCAGTCACTCCACGACGACGGCATGACCTTTCTGGTTGTCGAACACGATATGGAGTTCGTCCGGAAGATCTCGGAGCGCGTGACGGTCCTGAGTCAGGGATCGATCCTTGAGCAAGGGCCGATCGAAGAAATCGAGAACGACGAGCAGGTGCGTCGGATCTATCTGGGTGAGAACGCATGACCCTGGAGATATCCGGGCTGAACGCCGGCTACGACGGTACGCCGATCCTGCGAGATGTCTCGTTCAATGTCGGCGACGGCGAAATCGTCGGGATCGTCGGCCGCAACGGCGTCGGCAAGACGACCCTGTTGAAGACGATAATGGGACTGCTGGACCCCGAGTCCGGCAGCATCCAGTACAACGGCGAGGAGCTGACCGGCAAGGCCGCCAACGAGCACGCCCGGCGGAGCATCGGTTACGTCCCGCAGGGTCGCGACGTGTTCCCGACCCTCACGGTCAGGGAGAATCTGCTCGTCGGCGAGACGGTCGGCGGCGACGACGAAACCCGCTACGAGCAGGTCTACGACTACTTCCCGATCCTCGAAGAGCGGGCTGGACAGGACGCCGGGACGCTCTCAGGCGGCCAACAGCAGATGCTGGCCATCGCCCGGGCGCTGGTCGGTGGCCCAGATCTCCTGCTGGTGGACGAGCCATCGGAGGGCGTCCAGCCGTCTATCGTCCAGTCGATCACCGAGGACCTCGAAGAGATCAACGATGAGTTCGGCACGACGATTCTCTTCGTCGAACAGAACCTCTCGGTCATTCAGGGGCTTGCCGACCGGTGTTACGCGATCGATCGGGGCACTATCGTCGACGAGATCACCGGGGACGCGGTCAGCGATCAGGAAAACCTCGAAGAGTATCTCGTCGTCTGAGACTCCACACCCTTTTCAACGCCTGTGACAAACCCCCGGTATGGAAATCGTCCCGGACACGAGCGTGGTCATCGACGGCCGCGTGTCCACACAGATCGCCGCAGACGCCGACCCGGATACCGAGAGCGAGGGGCTGGGGTTTGCGGGTGCAACGGTCGTCGTGCCCGAGGCTGTCGTCGGCGAACTCGAAGCACAAGCCAACGACGGCCGCGAGACCGGCTGGGAGGGGCTCGAAGAACTGCAGTCCTTGGTCGAACTGGCTGACGACGGGACCATCGACCTGGAGTACGTCGGCAGCCGGCCCGACACCGTCGAGAAGCGCGACGCCGGCGAAGGCGAGATCGACGCGCTCATCCGCGACATCGCCGACGATCGGGATGCGACGCTGGTGACGAGCGACGACGTACAGACCGAGGTCGCCCGCGCGAAGGGGCTAAACGTGGAGTTCATCGAGCCCCGCGGACGCACCGTCGACCGGCTGGACATCGAGAACTTCTTCGACGAAGGGACAATGAGCGTTCACCTGAAAGTGGGTGTCAAACCCTACGCCAAGAAGGGCTCTATCGGCGATATGCACTACCAGCCGATTCGCGACGAGCCTGCGACAGCGGACGAACTGCATGGCTACGCCGAGGACATCATCGACGCGGCCGACGCCTCCCCCGACGGCTTCCTCGAACTCGACGAGCCGGGGATGAGCATCGTCCAGTTCCGGGATATGCGTATCGCCATCGCGCGGCCGCCGTTCTCAGATGCCCGAGAGATCACCGCGGTGCGACCCATCGTCAAGACCGACTTAGACGACTACGAACACGCCGACGAACTCCGGAACCGGTTCACCGAACACCAGCGTGGCGTCCTCATCTCGGGGTCGCCCGGTGCCGGGAAGTCCACCTTCGCGCAGGCGGTCGGTGAGTTCCTCGTCGATTCGGACTACTCCGTCAAGACGATGGAGAAACCGCGGGA
>JAQCNK010000076.1 GCA_028275075.1 Haloarcula sp.
GTCAGCCCAGCCGTCTCGATAGCGGGATATCGCTCGCCAAGCGAAGCGGGCGTGAGCGCTGCTACGTCGAGCCCGAGCGCTTGCATTTCGGCGGCTTGTTCCCGGACCGCTCTCGCATCGCGCTCCCCACGGGCGACCCAGACGTACGGTCGCGGTGTAAGCAGCCCCCACTCGCGGTATCGTTCCAGCGCGCGAGTGGCGACGGCGGCGTCTGTCGGGTCGGCAAAGGCGTCGTAACAGATGCCCGCCGCGCGGGATGTCGCACCGCTTCCGAGGCTGTCGCGCTCGTACAGCGTGACGGCGGTTCCGCTCTCGGCCAGGTCACAAGCGACGGTGAGTCCGACCACGCCGCCGCCGATAACGGCCACCCGCATCTACGGAGAGGTCACAGCCGCGCTCCGGATCGTCCATCGGCCCATCACTGTCCCTCGTCCCGGACCTGCTCGGGCAGGTCGTCGTCTGGCTCGGCGTACCGATCCGGTTCCGGCGGTAGCTCCCAGCCTGTCGCCAGTTCCAGCAACTGGACCAGCATCTGTGCGGTCGCCCCCCAGACGGTGTAGCCGTCGACGTAGAAGAAATGTAGCCGAACCTCGCCGTAGTGGGGATGGTTGCGGTGTTCGGATTCGTAATTGTGGGGATCGGTCAGGGCCGCGACCGGGAGCGCCACTATTTCGGCGACCTCGTCGTCGCTGGGGTGATACTCGCGGTCGGGGATGCGCCCGACGAAAGGGCGCACCGAATAGTCGGTTACTGTTCGGATATCGTCGAGCCGGCCGACCACGTGGACGGCTTCGGGGTTTAGACCGATTTCCTCGTCCGCTTCCCGCAGCGCCGTTGCCAGTAGATCCGCGTCCTCCGGTTCGCGGCCGCCGCCCGGGAACGCCATCTGTCCGGGATGATCGCTCAGGTGATCGGCCCGCTTGATAAAGAGGACCGACTCGCCGGCGCCGCGGGTGACGACCGGTACGACGATAGCGGCCTCCCGCTCTTCGCCCGTGATCGTCACGGGCTCGTGGGCACCCACCTGGTCGAAGTCCATACCATTACCGACGGGTGCGCCGCTCTTAATTCGCGTGGGTGGCCTCATCGAGGAGTGCACGCGCCGATGCCAGCGCTACTGGACCCCACGCTTCGAGGTCGTAGCTCACGTCGAGCAGCTCCGCTATCCGGTCGTCGTCGCCTGCCCGGACCGCCTCGGCGGCGTCCTCGCGGAACCGCTGTTTGGCCGCCGTGGCCACCGTCTCGCGACCGAGCTCGCGGCTGGGCAGGTCGAGGATATGCGGGAGGTCTTCGGCTCCCTCGGGGATATCGGGAAACGCCGCGGGGCCAACCAGTATAAGCGGTGTGTCAGCGGCGTCGTGATCGCTCACGACCACTAGCTGATAGCTCGAAATCGCCCTTTCGATGGCCGCCTCGACCGCTTCGGTATCCATGTCACCGCCTCGCTTGAACGCGAGTTCCCCGCAGGCCTGTACAAGTTCCCGGCGGGTAACCGGCCCGACGATGTCGACGACCCCGGCGAGTTCGTCCGGTGGCAACTCCATACCCAAACGCGTGTTGCCAGCGGCTTCATACTGCCGGCTATACGTTCGTAAACAAATTGGGAGGGAGTTCCGGAATGCCGCGGCCTTTTTAACTGCAGCTATCGCACATCCACATATGGACTCGGTCAGAAAGGCACTCCGGAGTGGAGACGTCGAGAAAGACGCCTACGGACGCCTCTCGTGTAGCGCCTGCGAGGAGGAACTGGCGACGGACAACGACCCAGACGAAATCGGAAAACAGCGGGTCTGTCCAGAGTGTGGCAGCAGCTGGACAGAACTGAATTAAACGTGTCCGGTCAGCACGGTTCGACCCGAGTCATCCAAGCGGCCTGTCGTCCTCTTTTCCAACCTGTATCACTCGAAGACAGCGTCGAAAGCATCGGCCCCGAGCGGTTCGTACCGACCCGTGTCGACGTTCTCGCTGGCGTGTTCGACCGAGCCGGTGCCCACCAGTGAGCAGGTCACTCCCGGCGCGCTGCGCGCAAAGTTGAGTGCTCGCTGGGCCCGTGTCGCTCCTTCTACCTTCGCTTCGACGCTGTCGGGTATCTCCGCCGCGAGACGACCCTGCATAATCGAGGCGCTGGTGAACACATCGAGTCCAGCCTCGTGAGCGAACCACAGTGCCGACTGTTGGCCCTCGGGGCCTTGGTGGGCTTCGACGGTGAACGCGTCGGCCATGAACACATTGAACGGCAGCTGGATCGCCCGGAAATGCGTCGCAGTATTTCCTGCTGCTTTCGCCGCCGCACGAGCCCGTTCGACGACGGCCGGGAGCGAGAGGTACTTTTCGTGACCGGTTGGCACGCGGAACGCCTCCCACGTCGCAACGCCGTAGTGGTTTATATCGCCAGCGGCGGCCCGCTCTTCCAGCCGCTTGAAGGAGGCTTCGAGCTGGTCGTAGACCGCTTCCCGGCTGTTCTCAGCCAGTTGTGTCTCCGGGTTGTGGACGTAGTACAGGTCGATTGTCTCGATGTCGAGATTATCCAGCGACCGGTCAAGCTGCTCGTCGAGAAAGTCCGGTGAGATGCAGTGTTGTCCCCCCACGAGGTCATCACGGTCGATGATCCCCGTGTCGATATACTCGCGCTTGACGAACGCACCCGGATCAGCCGGCCGGCGCCCGTCGAACGGGACGAATCCACCCTTGGTCGCGATGACAGCCTCAGATCGGTCGATGTCGGCGGCGGAGAGTGCCCTGCCGACCACTCTCTCGGATCGCTGGTGTCGGTAGTTGATCGCCGTGTCGATCACGTTCACTCCCGACGCAAGTGCCGTCCGGACGGCCTCATAGTAGGCGTCGTCACGCTCGTCGGTCGGGTCGCCGAGATACGTTCCGACGCCAATGCTAGAGGCGACGCCGTCGCCGAACCGTCGGAAAAACGTACGAGCAAAGTCGTCGTGGGCGTCCCGGTACGCCCAGGTCCCCTCACGTGTTGCCATACCGTGTGTTGACTCCGGGCGAGTAAAAGCGGCGAGGTCTCCTTATCGCTCGCCAGCCATCGCCTCGAACACCCGCTCTTGGAGGTCCCGCTTGGAGAGGCCGTCGCTCGGGCCGATGCCGTCCATATATTCGACCGATATCTTCCCGCCGCCCATGCGAGCGTGGCCGCCGCCCTCGGCCATCGGGATGTCGTCGACGACGGCCTCGATAACGCGGCCGATGTGGACACGGTCGTCGCGCGACCGGCCGGCGATGCGGATGGTGCCCTCTTTCTCCCCGATGATGACCACAGCTGAGATGCCCTCTAGGGTCTCCAGTTCGTCGGCCGCCTGCGGAATCGCGTCCGTGTTCGACACCTCTCCGACATCGCTGAAGCCGTATGGGGCCCTGACCTCGCGGTCGGTGATGGCTCTCGCCGTCACTTCCAGTACCTCCGCGTCGACCTGCGGGTTGGCGATGCGGTTCAAGAGGTCGCTATCGATGCCCCCGTAAAGATAGCCCGCTGCGGTGAAATCCGCTTTGGAGCAGCCGTTCGTCAGCGACCGCGTGTCCGACTGGATACCGTAGATGAGCCCCGTCGCGACGTGACTCGGTATCGCCTCGACCGGGACGTCGTCCGTGTTGACACCGCCGTCGGTCAGCGCCACGTCGACCTCGAAGAAGTCCCACTCAAGCGACTGAAAGTAGTCGGCAAAGATGGTCGCACACGCACCCATGTCCGTTCGCACGTCGGTGAAATCGGTGCCGGTGCCACCGCCTGGATGGTGGTCGATGACCGCAGTCGGCGTTATCTCTTCGGCCCCGGCGAAGCCACGGGGTTCGTTATGATCGACGAGTACGACCGATTCCGTCGTGATGTCGTCAACGGTCTCGATATGATCGAACTCCAAATCCAGCACCGTCTCGAACGCTCTGTTTTCTGGACGGCGAATTTCACCTGGATAGCACAGTTCCGTCTCTGTCCCAGCGGCGGTCGCGAGTTGGTCGACCGCAAGCGCCGACGACATCGCGTCCGGGTCCGGGTTAGGATGCATCAGCACCGTCACGGTGTCGTAGCCAGAGAGCAGCGACTGGAGCCGACTGACTGTCGACCGTGTCAGATAGCGATAGAGCGAGACACCGCCACCGGCCAGCAGTAGCAAGCCGATGACGACACCGGTGACCAACACCGGATTCTCGGTGGCGTAGCCCAGAACCCGCTTCGCCATCCCGACTGGGCCCCCTGTGGCCACCAGGTACATGTCCAACAACTGGCCCGGGAAAGAATAAGAAGGTTCCCCTGCTCATACTGGTGGCTGTAAGTTCGTAAAGTTCGCCACCCCGAGGTGGCGAATTACTTCAGTTTGTTACAGCCACCAGTATCAGTCTGAAACGTACGACTCCACCGCTGCACGGTACCCCGCTCTAAACGTCGGATAGGCGAACTCATAGCCCAGTTCTCGCAGCCGGTCGTTCGAACAGCGTTTGCTCGTCTGAACGCGGCGCTTGGCCGTGGCCGACAGTTCAGGGTCGTCCAGACGCTCTTCGGTGGTCTGTTTTGGCGGCAACTCGACGCCGCAGGCCTCGGCGAGCCAGTCGGCGAAGGCCCATTTCTCGACCGGCTCGTCGTCCACCACGAGGACGACCTCGTGGCGGTGGTCACCCTCCAGCAGGAAGCGGACCGAGCCGGCGGCGTCCGTCCGATGGACCATATTGAGATAGCCCTCGGTCACCGGCCCATCGATATACCGGGGTAGCCGGTAACGGTCGGGTCCGTAGAGGCCGGCATAGCGTGCTACTGTCCCGTGACCGCCGTATTCGGTGGGCCGCTCGCGGGCAACCCGCTCGGCCTCGGCGAGCACTTTGGTCTTCTCTGTCTGGGGCGAAAGCGGTGTCTCTTCGTCGACCCACGCGCCGCCGTGGTCGCCGTAGACACCGGTACTGGACGTGTACACCAGGCGCTCAGGGGCATCATCGCGCGACCAGAAATGGTCGATAGCCGTCTTCAGTCCCTCGACGTACACCTCGCGAGCGACATCGGCGCCCCGACCCCCGGAGCTGGCCGCGAAGACGACCCAGTCGGCGTCGGGCACCGCCGCGAGCGAGTCGTCGTCGGTCACGTCGGCTCGGACTCCCTCGAAGCCAGCCTGCTCGATGGCGTCCAGTCCGGCATCGGAGCGGCGAACACCGACGACTTCGTGGCCAGCTCGGAGCTGTCGGCCCAGCTCCAGCCCGACGTAGCCACAGCCCAGAATTGCGACCCGGCTCATCGTTTTTCACTCTCGATGTGACTGTGCAAGAGCGCGTACTCTTCGAGTGTCATCGGATGACGTCCCTCTATTTTCTGTTGGATCTCCTTGGGTTCGAGTTGACTATTGATCCCTGAGGCCAGCGACTCGACGTCCATCACGGCCGTCGTCATCCCCATCAAGAGGATATCTTGGGCTTCGGCCCGTAGCGCGTCGGCGTCGGGCCGATCCGGATCTGTCGCGAGGACGGCCACCGCGTCTTCGACCGACAGCGGTCCCACATCACCGTTCGCTACCGCGTCGACGGTGGTGCGATCCAACCCCGTCGACTCCGCGACGCTGTCGGCGCCGACGGACGCGACCGTCTCGGTGAGTACTGAGCCGTACGCCTCTAGCAGCGCCGCTGGGGACTGCTCGCCGGCATCCGGAAATTCGGTTCTGAGCATGGCTGTGGCTACGGGACGGGAGTGTTATAGCAATTGGCTTCGCCGCTGATACTATTGGTATCAAAAGGGCCGCCCACCCAGGTCAGTGGCTATCGACCCACAGGCGTACCCTGGTTACCCGGGCGCTGGCCACCCTGCCGACGTCTCGACGCTGTTGCCGTCCTTATCACCGACGCCGCGCGGTTTGGGCGGTACCACCACTACGACGCCGGTGTCGGCGCGAAAGGAGATGCGGGTGTTGCTCCCCAACCGTTCTCCACTCCCATCCCCGTCGACATCGAGATGCAGGTCCCGGTCCTCGCGGACGTACCGCACCATCGCGCCGGGCGCACTCGGCGGACCGTAACTCGCCGTCACGCTGAAACGGGGGTAGCTCCCTTTGACTGTGATTCCCCAGAGGTTGAGCGTTAGGTACCATGGGGTCAGCGGCGGTGCGATGGGTAAGCCGGACGGCAGTACCCGCGACCCAAGCCGTTTCTTCGCGAGGGATTCGACCTCCGTTCTAGCCCGGTCCGCGAGTGCGGATTGGACCCGATTACGCGCGCGGTCGCGGACGGTGTTGACCGTTCGATTCACGGGTCCTTTCGGGGGCCGCGCTCCAGCAGTTGACAACGTCCTCGACGCGGTTCGAAGGAGTCTGAGCCGGAGCCAATCCTGCTTGGGCGCAGAGAGCCCACACCGCTCACCGGCCACCTCGGCGACGCGGGTTGGGACAGAGTTGTTAGCGAGTGCTAGCCCGCGTGCTGCTGTTGTCTCCCACTGTTCCATCGCGTCGCTGACGATGCGTTCGCTCTCCTGCTTTCCGGCACCTGTCTCGACGCGGACCCGCTCGACAAGTGCGGCGACGACGACGCCGTTGGCACGGGCGACTTCGGTCCGCAACTGGCTGCGACGCTCCGCAAGTGTCGCGTTAGAGCCGGCCTCGGTATCGTTAGCTGCCGCCAGTGCCTTGGCTGCCGCCGCGAGTGTGACCCGATTCCTGTCACTGGTCCCGTCAGTCAACACCTCGGTCGCGGCGTTGCCGTACGGGACGTTGAACACATTGACATTCCGAGCCACGAGCGGGTGTTCGGATCCGTTGACAGCCGGGAAATCAGACTCGCTTACCGACGCCAGCGTCAGGTACTGTGGCTGTGTCTCGACTGTCGTCTGAATCGTCCCTGCCGGACCGACCGGTGTCGGTCGCGACCGTGGTATGCGCGTCTCGCGGGCGGTCAGCGCCCGTCTGAACTCGGCCAGTGAGTTGAGAGGGAGCGACCCGAGTCGATCACTGATATCTGACTGTATATCGGAGTGGCTATCGGCGGCTCCACTTAGCTGATGGTCGAGGGCGTCGAGAAACTCCACACGGGCCGCGACACGGGCTCTGTCGGCCGCGCTGTCGTATGTCTCCGGCGCGTTGACCAGTTCCGATCGGCGCTGTCTGATCTGCTTTCGAAGTCGCTGGGACGGATTCGTCCGGAACGTTCCTACATCGCCGCGGTCGGCCGTGATGGTGATATCTCGCACGCGTTCGCGGAGCCGTCGCAAATCACGGGCCATCCAGATATGTATCGAATCCGGCCGCGACGCTGTGACCGATACCGGTTCTGCTTCAAACTCCAGCAGGGCCGCGTCTCTCGCGGCACTGTCACGGTCGCTATCGAGGAGTGCGTGCTCGGCCCGAGAGCGAATGTCTGCCAAGTTCTCGCCCCCGAGTGGACTCCCAGTGGGATCGTGCGCCGTTTCGATCCCACGGACGGGTGCGGATGAGGCGCCCCGGTGGGTACCGACGAGGGCGAGACCCACGCGAACCCGCTCGGTGCGCTCGGCTCTGGTTATCGTACTCCGTCCGCCGTCCACCCAGGTCACGCTGCGTCTGTGCGTTATCTCGACTGTCCGTCCGAACCGGCCAAGCACGTGCCAGCCGCTCGGAGCCGCCACGTCAGTATCGGCCGTACCAACGACGCGCGCGTTCGATGTGGTGGTGTCTCTGCCGGCGGTCCACCCAGGACCGGGCGGATCGGGACGGTCAGGGTGGCCGCCCTGGATACTCTCGCGCTCGGTCACCACCTTTGCGCTGACGGTGTAGGCCTCCCTGGCGGTGGCATTAAGATCGTCGGGTAATCCGACCTGTCGGTAGGCGGCGTCGGCTGTCCCGTTGACTCCGATATTGAGTGGATCATCGGGTCCCGCGGCGACCCCGCCGCCAGTTGTGGTGTTCTGACTCGACGGCCGGTAGTTAGTCTGGCTCAGTATGTCCTTCGCGATTTGGCTGGAACTGCTGGCGACAATATCGTTGATACCGACGACGGCTGTCGCCTCCGTCAGTGCCTGTCGTCCTTCGGGGTCGCTCCGGCCGAACACGGACCGTTGGACCCCCAGCAGGGCGCCGTTGGTCGCCAGACTCACGTGTCTGTTCGCGATGACGTTCTCGATAGGGGCGCCGCCGAACTGCGCGTAACCGCGCGCCCACGCAATGGGGTACAGTCGGGCGGTCATGCGCTGGCTCAGCCCCGGTTTTGTCAGCCCGTTCGTTACCCTCGTCTCGTACGTGTCCACCTGGTCGTGGACGTGTAACACCGGCGTCGGGACGACGACGGTCCGGTTGACCGTCCGCCGGGCAACAACCCTGCCGTCACGTCGAGCGGTCATCGTGATGTTTTCGACGGTCACGCGAAGGGCTGTGTCGTTGTTGCCGGCGCGTTCAAGACGCACGCGCTCGATTGCTTGCTCGTACTCATCAGTCGAGTGTATCGCCGGAAGCGACGCCGTCGCGTCGACCCGCTCACTGCTGGCCGAGAGCCGCTGCAGGTTCTCACGGACCCGTACATAGACGCGCAGCCGCAAGCTATCGCGGAACGACTGATCCTCACGTAGTGCGCGACCGACAGGCGTATCCGCCGGTTCGACCACGGGCGCTGTGGCGGCCCGCCGACTGGCTGCCCCCACGCCGTCACGAACAGCCGTCGCGCTGGCGGCACTCACCTCCGTCAGCGCACGTTCGACCGCCGTGTCACTTGGCGCCGGCTCAGTGGACAAGCCCGGGGCGAGCGCGAGGCTAGCAACCAGCAGCAAAACGCCGACAACGGCGAAGGGCACTCGGCCGCGGCGGTCCTCGGCGAGCGATATGTGACGGCTCATGGTTCCCATGTCCTGACAGTGATGGAGACACTCCCGGTCCGAACGGCGTCTGCTGCGGCTTCCGGGGAGCGAAAACGGCTCCGCATATCGTGCTCGAAACGTGCGGTCAACGCCGTTGTCAGTCGCCGGTTTAGATCGGCTGCAGCCGTGGATTTGACTGACAGCTGATCGGCACGTGTGAGGGCTCCCATCCGACGGTAGCGACGGCTCATCAGCCGATCGGCTGGGTAGTCACCATCGAGGGCGAGTTGGGCCTGTCTCGGGGGGAACAGTCCCTGGACGACAGCGCTGGCCACGACTGTCGCGACCGCTTTGTAGCCGCCCTGTGACGCGGCCAACTTCGCTCGCTTGTTGACCGACGGCGCGGGACTTGGCACTGTCGTGGTCGCCGCGTCCACGTCGGCCGACGGCGGCGGGCGGTCGCCAACCTCCAGTGTGGCGGTGAGCGGTGCGTCGCGATATGCGTCCCACTGTACCCGCACTGCGGTTCGGAGCCCTCGTTCACGGAGGCGAGTTCGCGTAATCGTTGTGACCGACCGCTCAAATTTAGCCCCAGCCCGTGAGAGTCGGTATCCCTTCCAGCCGACGCGACTCATCGCCGCTTCGGCGAGGAGCTCGGCGAGCGTGCCGTGGGCGGTCCGCTGGTGTGTCGCTGTCGCGTTGGATATCCACCGTGGCGTGTCGACGGGAACTCGCAGGGCGTACTCGACACTCGCTGTGCTCGTCGCGAGCAGTTCCGTTCGCTCGGCGGCGGGGTTTTCAGTGCGTGGTTGCTCGACTGTGGCACCGTTAACGACGACTGTGATGGCGGCACCGACCAGCAGGAGGAAGACAGTCACATCAGCCACAGTGCTGGTCGCACGGCTCATCGCCAAACCGCCACTGTGAGTCGCCCCCGTCGGACTGTTGCAGGTCCCAGCGCGACGCTGACAGTTCGGACATCGGTTTGGGCGCCCGCCGACGGTGTCGGCCCGGCAGACCACGTCCGCTCGGCTCGCAGCGTGATGTTGCCGTCGTACCCTGAGGGAACGGCTGCCAGTGCGCCGGAGACCCGCGCAGGATCGACCACCCCGCCGCTGGTCAGCCGTCGCTCGACGGCATCGGCAGTGGGGCTTGCGATGTCCCGGCCGCCGGTGGCGTTGGCGAGCGTGTCGTCGAGAACCCCGGCGTAGAGGGCGAGCCCCGCGCTGACGGCAAAGACTGCGACGAGCGCTGCCAGTGGCTCGGTCGCGGCCCTAGCCGACGAGCGTGACATCGACTCCTCCCCAGGCGACGTGTCTGGCAGTCAGTCTATCCGGCGCCGGTCGCCACGCTTTGTGGTCGGTCCGTCTGCGTTCGGTCGCCCGCTCGAACGCATCGGGTGAATTAAAAACTGCTGCCGGTCGACCGCTCTCAAGCACGTCGGTCAGCCGTCCGGTCAGTGCAGGGGTGACCGGCTGCAACAGCGTCTCGTGGACGGTGCCAGCTGAGGTGCGAAGACCAAGCTGTCGCTCCGTCAGCGACCATTCGGTGGCGTGCAGTTGTCTGGTGGCAACTGATCCCGGTGGACTGGTCGCCACCTCGTCTATCATCGTCGCCGCGGCAGCGCCATCAGGTGGTGCCGACGCGGGAAACTGCGTGACAACGCCGAGAACAGCGACGCTCACCGCCCCGACGGCCACCCAGACGGCTACCGTGTCGACGTTGGTGCCGAACATGAGACGGACTGGCCCCGGCTTCGGATATAAACTCTCACACGAGGGCACCAGTCGCTACCACCGTGACGCAGTACACCGTCGCCGCGGAACACAATGCCAGTCCGACGCGATAGCCTACAACTGCACGGTCGAGCCCGCGGTGCAGGCCGGTCGACAACGTCGTTAGCACGACTGCGAGCACGAGACAGTACCAGCCGACGACCAAGCCCAGCGACGGCGTCGACACTGACTCGATAGGTCCGCCGCTCCCCATTGTCGCCGACATCGCGACGGTAGCTCCGCCAACGAGTGGCCCGAACACGGCGGCGGTGTTCGACAGCGTCCCGGTGACCTGCGAGAGTTGGCGACGGGTCTCCCGCTCGACCGCCTCAAGCTCCTCTATGTGGTCACCCATCCGCGCGATGGTCTCGCCGGCCGGTGGGCCGATGTCGGCGGCCGCGCCAAGCAGGGCGGCGACCCGTCGGAGGCGCGGGCTCGGGAGGGTCGAGAGTGTGCCGTATTCCCCACAGAAGGCCGCCTCGATGTCGACACCCAGTGTCCGCTGCCGTTCGACAGTCTCCGCCAGTACGGACGCGAAGGGTTCGGGGGCGGCATCGACCGCCTCGTCGAAGGCGGCCTCGACGGATTCGCCCCGCTCAACCCGGCGGCCGATGGCCGAGAGCGCGGTCGGTAGCCCGTCCTCTACGGCACTGACGTGGGCACGCACGGCCGTAACTGGCCGGTAGTAGACCACGAGCGCCGAGCCAGCCCCCAGCCCCAGCGCTGCTATTGGCGGAGCCCACGCCGGGAGAACGAACTGTCCGCCCAACCAGGCGCAGACAGCGACTGCCGCACCGGTTCCAAACGCCGCCGTCGCCCCGGTCGAAACGTCGGGGTGACTCCGCGGGACAGGCGCTGGCGGGAACGCGACCGGTCGGCCCGCCAGCAGCCACGCGCTCGCGACGACCAGCCCGCCGGGGAGCACGATACCGTAGGTAACGACGAGCAACGGCAGCGAGACCGGCACACCGGCCGCACCGACCGCGGGGAGCAGTGAAACCAGTGCGAGCGGGAGCAGGACGCCGAACGCGTACAGTGCCGTCGCAGGGGCTCGAAGGTCGGCGGCGAAGGCGGCCATCTCGTCATGCGTTCCGTTGAGTATCCCGCGACGGGCGGCCGCAAGCAGTTCGGCCCGCTCCTCGCGGGTCACGACCGCCGCCCGCCTGATGCGGGTGAGCGCCTCAGACAGCGCCGGGAACTCGTCGCCCCACTCCCGACCGAATGCGTTCAGCCCGCTACGGGGCGTCTGATCTGCTCGTCGTCGATGTATATCGAGGCTTTCGGCCAACAGCCCGTCACCCGCGTCCGCTGTGAAGGCCGCCGCTCGCTCGGCGCTGGGCCATAACGTCATGCCCAGTACCAATGTTGCCACGAGCGACGGGGCGGCGCCCAGCGCGCGGATGCGTCTGGCCTGAGCCGCCAAGACAACGCCGTATCGCCCGGTCAGTGCGATCCCGACGGCCCCCACTGCACAACTGGCGCCGACGACGAGGGCCACGGTCCCCGAACCGATGGCGAGAGCGCCGATACCGAGGAGCCAGACAGCGACGGCGACCGCATAGGTGCCCACGAGCACCACTTCGGGGGCCGCCGACAGACCCAGCAGGCGGCAGGCCCGTCCGTATCCGTCTGGAACCGTGACAAGCCCGCCGAGCAGTTCGGCGGTGTTGGCGTTTCCGTCCGACTCGGCCGCCTGCGTCATGGGTCTTCGCTACCGGTCACGGAATCCCTCGCCTTGAGTGTCTCCGTCCGGTCGCGGATGGTCTCACGGACGCTAGCGTAGGACTCGCCGGCGTGTGACATCGCTTCGACGAGTTGACTGGCTCCTCTACCGATGCGACCGGTGTCCGTCGCTGTGGGACCGTCACGCACGAACAGCGACTCGAAGCCGACACCGTCCCCGCACTCGCGAACCTCCTCGACAGCGGCGATGCCACG
>JAQCNK010000022.1 GCA_028275075.1 Haloarcula sp.
GTCGGTGTCCCGATGTGTCTCATCAGCGGCGAACATACGGCTAAGCGTCTCATCGACGACCGCGAATGACCACCGTGACGGATCGTCTGACCAGTGTCCTCCCGGACGAGGAGAGCCGACCGGGCTACCTGTTCTGGCTCTCCCGACCCCGCTTCTGGCTCTACCAGGGCGGGCCGGTCGTCGTCGCCGTCACCTACGCAGCCGACGGTCCCGGAGAGCTCTTCTCGCCGCTGGCCGTGGCGCTGTTTCTGTACTTCACGATCCCGGCGAACGTGTTCCTCTACGGTGTCAACGACATCTTCGACCAGGACATCGACCAAGTGAACCCGAAGAAAGACGAGGGGCGGGAAGTCAGCTACCGCGGCGACCGCATCGTTGTCGCGTCTATAATCGTTTCGGGGCTGTTAGCCACCGGGTTCCTGCCGTGGCTCCCGCCACTCGGTATCGCAGCCCTGCTCGCGTGGGCCGCACTTTCGGTGGAGTACTCGGCCCCGCCGCTGCGGTTCAAGACGACGCCGCTCCTTGACTCGCTGTCGAACGGGCTGTACATACTTCCCGGCGTCGTCGCATACGCCGCTATCGAAGGCGTCGCGCCGCCTGTGACGGCGGTAGCCGGCGCGTGGCTCTGGACGATGGGGATGCACACCTTCTCGGCGATTCCGGATATCGAGCCCGACAGAGAGGCAGGTATCGAGACGACCGCGACGTTTCTGGGTGAGTCCAACACCTACTACTACTGTGTGATGTGCTGGCTCACTGCATCCTTCGTGTTCACGTACACGCACTGGGTCTTCGGGCTACTGTTGCTGATCTATCCGGGCCTCGTCTTCGGGATCCTCGCTGTCGGCGTCGATATCGACGAGGCCTACTGGTGGTATCCGGCCATCAACACGCTCGTCGGCATGGTGTTCACGCTTGTGGGGCTATGGGTGATGCTGTATGGCTGACCCTGGTAGCAGCTGGTCGCTCCCGCGGGACCGCCAGACCGCGGCGACACGGCTCGACACGCTGGTGCGCGAACACCGCTTTACCATCGCCGTTGTCTTCCCCCTCGTCGGCGCGGTGACACTGCTTGCCAGCGCCGAGGGGCTGCTCCCGCCGCCGCTCGCGTTCAACCCCTTCTTTGTCCTCTTTGGGACGCTGGTCATGCGCCTCCCGCTCGTGGCCGGCGTGGTGCCGCTGCTGGACCGCAGGGCGACGCTCGCGCTCGTCGCGCTGACTATCTACTCCTACGGCATCGAACTCGTCGGCGTCCGAACGGGCTGGCCCTACGGCACGTTCTCCTACGGTGTGGACCTCGGGCCGATGCTGTTTGGCGAAGTCCCGGTCGGGCTTCCCGTCTTTTTCTTCCCGCTGGTGCTGAACGCCTACCTGCTTGTCCTCCTGTTGCTCGGTGACAGGGCCGATTCGACGCTGTTGCGCCTGCTAACCACGCTCGCGGCTGTGATACTCGTCGACCTCGTGCTCGACCCGGGGGCGGTCGCCATCGGCTTCTGGACCTACGATGTCCAGCAGTTCTACGGCGTCCCGTGGTCGAACTACATCGGGTGGCTGCTGTCTGGCGCCGTCGCCGTCCTCTGTTTCGACTTCGGCTTCGACCGGGCCGGGATACGCCGCCGGCTCACGGCGTGTGAGTTTATGCTCGACGATCTGGTGAGTTTCGTCCTGCTGTGGGGCGGTATCAACCTTTTTTACGCAAACTGGGTTCCCGCTACGTTAGCGGCACTGCTGGGGGCGGGGTTGCTGAAGACTGATCGCTTCGATTTCGACCTCTCGGAGACACACCTTGGTGGGGCTATCTGGCGATAACGACCGTTTTGTGGACCCCATAGTTCTGTCTGGTGCACAAATTTCACCGTATCACACTGACTCCAGATCGAGGTCGACGGCGTACCAGTCGAGTACCAGCAGACAGACCGAGCCCACAACTGCCGCTCCGGCGAAGGCGACTGCCACGTCTGCCGAGAAGCCCACTTCACTCTGGACCTCGTGGATGGGTGCCCGGAGCGCCCCGACAACGAGTGCGACGAGGAAGGTCATCGTCGCCCGGCGGTTCCGGTCTAACGCGTGGCGAACGACGCGGGAGACGGTGAAAAGTCCGACTAAACCGCCGGCGATGAACGTGACGACCAGCACAGCATCGTCGACGAGTGTGGCAGTCGACCCTCCGGTGACGAACCCGAACAAGCCGTCGATGAACCGGCTGAGCGTGTCGGACATGAACGTGTACTGGCCCAGTATGACCAGGAGGAGCGAGCCGGAGATCCCGGGAAGTATCATCGCGCTGACCGCCACCGCACCCGCGACGAAAATCACGCCGAGTCCGCCGCTTTCGAGGAAGGCGACGGGACCGGACAGCAAAAACGCAACACTGAATCCGACCGCACCGGCCATCATCTGTACCGCTGACTCCGCAGTCAGTTCACGCAAGAGCACCACCGCAGAGGCGGCGATCAGTCCGAAGAAGAAGCCAAACAGCAGCGTCGGGTATGTCTTGTTGATGATGTGAATCGCTCTAGTCACCAATATGACAGCCGTCCCGACACCGGCGGCCAGTGCCAGCCCAAACCAACCGTCGACATCCTCAAAGACGGCCAGTGCGCGTTGGAAGTCGATCCCGCCGTTGAGCGGCGCCAGTGACCACAGGAGCGTCACAATTCGGTCTGGCGTGATGGCGTTTATCATCGCGATGAGCCGCCCGTAGATACCGGCGATCAGCGCGATAGTCCCGCCTGAGATCCCCGGTACTGCGTCGGCACTCCCCATACAGATGCCGATAGCGAACGTCCTCGCCCAGTCGCGTACGGGTGGTACGGATCCACGTAGGGTCGGCAGCTTTTCGGGCGGCGTTGTCATTGCTCAACGGTACCGTCATGCCGGTCAAATCTCTTGTGGAGTTGTCGCGTCGACGCTACGGTCGGGCCGTACGGATGGTTGTATACGGGTCGACAGAAGCCCTGATAGATATTCGCCGGAGTCTGGCGAGCCGAATTCTATCAATCGTTCTGTCGACCCGTATAAGGCCAACCTGACCCGCCGGCTACCTCGTCGTACAGGGTCGCTATAACAAACTGATACGGTCAGTTGTAAGCCATTGCCGGGATTTGCCGGACCCGCCCCGGCAAATCACCGGTAAATCGTTACAACCGACCGTATGATGGGATTCGCTACCCCTGGATGGTGGAAAAGATGCATCGCCTGGAGTTGGCCGGCAGTACAGATAGCTACTAGATGGATCGAGATGCCCGCTCTTCCGCCTATCCCGCTGACCAGTATGTTTTTTAAACTACTTTGCTAACGGATTCCACATGCCTAAAGGGCTTGATGTCGGCACGATGAATATTGTCTCGGCATGGGAGGCCGACGGCAACACACAGTTCGTCAAAGAACGGAATGCTTTCATCGAGCTCGATTACACCGAAATAGCGGATCAGGTGCTGTCGAGCTCGGATCTTATCTACACTCGAACGGACGACAAAGTCAGAATCCTTGGTGACGAAGCACTTAATTTTGCGAATATCTTCAACACAGAGGTCCAACGTCCGATGTCCCAGGGTGTTCTTGCCTCCGGAGCCACACCTAGCATGCCGATGTTGAAGACACTCATCGAGCACGTCGTCGGGGACCCGACCCATCCCGGGGAAACACTCTATTTCACCTCGCCGACAAACCCCATCGACTCGGATATCGATACCCTGTACCATCGGCGCGCAATCACATCGTTTCTAAACGACCTCGGATATGATGCGCAGTTTGTCCACGAGGGCATGGCGGCAGTCTATGCGGCCCTATCCGACAACGAGTTCACCGGGTTGGGAATCAGTTTCGGCGCCGGCATGACAAACGTCTGTCTCTCCTATTGTGCAGAGCCAGTGGTACAGTTCTCCATCGCCCGCGGGGGCGACTGGATCGACACGAAGGCAGCAAACGCGACTGCCATGTCCAAGGACCGGATTACTGCTATCAAAGAGGATTCTCTGACACTCGCGAGGGAGCCAGAGATAAGCGGTGCCGAAGGCGCCGTGGCTGTTTATTACGACAGTCTGGTCGAGCATCTCATCGAGATGATCCGTACCGAACTCGACGATGAGGAGATAACGGACACCCTGGATATCCCGGTTGTCATAACCGGTGGGACATCCTCACCCGATGGGATTGTGGACCTGTTCACCGATCACCTAGAGTCGGCCGATCTGGGGGTGTCGATCAGCGACGTGCGAGATGTCGACGACCCACTGTACACCGTCGCTCAGGGGACGCTCATCGCTGCGCACTCGGACTCGCACACGTCGACTGTGACACCGGACAGTGACGATCAGCAAACCGAACAGGCGACCGCCGCGGACTCCGCGGAGTGGACGTTCGATTTCTAACGGACCGTAATCGACGTTGCTCTGTTCACCTGGATCGTTGATCTCCGGGGCACTCGCAGTGGCGAGGAGCAATCACCAGCGGCTGGCAGAACCCAACTGGGGTCTGCCGATTGATACTGGATGGGCTCAAAGTGTCGCCAACTAATGTGACATTCAGCGAGTTGTTTCAGCAGTATGAATAAAGTACCTGGGAAAATTTCAATCAGTACGGCCAGTGAACTCGCAAGGGACAAACAAGTACCAGGAGTACGGTATTAACTCCCAGTACGACTCCCAAGATAGCTACAACAGAGGTAGTTCATACTATGGGGATGGAAAATATCCCCCGGACTGGGATGCACGTCGGGATGCAGTTTGGGAACGACAGCGGTATCAATGTGGCCGCTGTGGGACTTACAAGGGAGATACATCTGTCAACGAAGTCCACCATGTGATTCATCTTCAACACGGCGGTTCAAATTCGTTGGATAATTTGGTCGGCCTGTGCGGACATTGTCACGCATTGATGCATCCAAGTGTTGAGGCACTTAGTGGGAACCCTGCTAAGGCCGCGGTTTTCCCTGATAGAGACAGTGATAATCGTGTCGCAGTTATTCGCAAGCCACAGAATGACGAGGAACTTCAATTCGATGTTGCGCGTCTAAGCGACGTTAGCAGGCCGGATATAAATACTCACGCGGTGACCGAAGCGTCAGTCCCGACAAGTTCTGAAACCGCTCGCCATGCCGGACGGTCACTCCAGCAGTTACTTCTGAGTGATGGGTTTGTCCCTCGAACATCAGCATATCACCGTGTTGAACTCGTAACGAGTCCGACAGGTGTTTTATCAGCGGTTACACCACGTAGTGTAACCGTCAACGCTGGCAGCGATGGGGAAGCGATAGAGATAGCGGAAGATGATGACGACACTACTATTTATTACTCGGCAGATAGCACTACTACCGACATTGAAATAGAAGATCCTGCAGAAAAAACTTGTAGTGAACAGCTACAATTACGGCATCAGTCTGGCTCTCGACTGCAAATTGAAAAGCCGGTTGCTGCCCCGGCACTGACGCTATCGACTGCCCCAGAATATGTAGTGGGGGCCCTGAACTACTTCGGCTGGAAACCAACTAAAAGTGGCCTTATTCCCGGCCTCATTCTATCGGTACTACTCTCTTTCCTGCTCCCCAGCGGTGTCTCAGTTGGGGCGGGAATCGGATTGATATTCTTGACTGGTTTACTACTTCGGGTACCTAGGATGTATGAAGATATTATCACATCACCGGTGGATCGGATAACTGACAAGCGTAAAGAATCAAGCTAAAATATCTGTATACCCCATATTCCGCACCCCGAGCGAGCAGCCAGCGAATTTGATACGGTCAGTTGTAAGCCATTGCCGGGATTTGTTGGACCCGACCCAGCAAATCATCGGGAAATCGTTACAACCAACGGTATGATATTCGAGCCCGGTGTGTATAGCGTCTCATACTGGTGGCTGTAACAAACTGAAGTAATTCGCCATCCCGGGGTGGCGAATATCTTTACGAACTTACAGCCACCAGTATCAACTGGTACTATCGCTGTTCAACTGCGCGACACAGTCCCGAACGAGCCCGTCGAGGTTTTCTGGGAGCGTCGGATGGTAGGCTCGATCCGGAACCGACCGGACATCGAGGCCGAGTTCCACGATGACCTGCAGGGTCTTCGCGACGCTGTCGGCGTGGTAGTGTAGCCCCTGCCACCCCAGTACCGTCCCGTCGGCTGCGTCAACGACGAGTTTCGACAGTCCTTCGGGGACGTCCTTCGATTTGAACACACCGTCGTCGCTGGCCTGTCTGGTCGCCACCACCACGTCATAGCCGGCCGCCTCCGCGCTGTGCTCGCTGTGGCCCACACGCGCGAACGGATACACGCCCAACCCCGAGAAAATGACGTGGTGATGGCCGTTCTCATATGGTAGCGGCTGCTGGTCCGCGTTTTGACGCAGGATGTTCTGTGCTGCGGTGACCCCTTGTTCTTTCGCGACGTGGAGGATGGGTTCCTTCCCGTTGACGTCGCCGACGGCGTAGACGTGGCCGGCGTCGGCGGTCTGCATCGTGTCCGTGACCCACTCGCCCTCCGCCGATATCGAGGTCCGCTCCAGGCCCAGCCCCGAGAGCGTGGGCTTCCGGCCGGTGAAACAGAACAGCTGATCGGCCTCGTAGGTCGCCTCGCTCCCGTCGTCGAACTCGACGTACAGCCGGACGCCGCCGTCGTCGGTCGCCTCTAGCTCGCACTCGTAGCAGTTGGTCGGTATCTCCACGTCCCAGTTGGCCTCGTATATCTCACGGGCAGCGTCGCCGAACTCGGGATCGGCCTCGTCTATCGGACGGGAATCGTGTTCGATGACAGTGAGTTCCATCCCGCCGGCTTCGGCGAGGTAGGGGACCATCTCCATCCCGATGTAGCCAAAGCCCATCACGATACCGGAGTCGGGCAGCTCCGTCGCGTCGAGTACGTCGGCACTGGTCATGTAGTCGACCTCGTCGATACCCGGTGTGTCCGGGACGTAGACGGTCGAACCGGTGGCAACGACGACGTAGTCCGCCACGTAACTCTCCCCGCCCGCACGGACGGTGTGGTCGTCGACGAACTCGGCGGTGGCGTGGACGAACGCCACGTCGTCGCGCTCGGCTAGTTCGTGGACCCCGTCGCGGCGGTGCTCGGCCCAGCCCAGCACGTGTTCGTCTTTCCGGTCGACTGTCGCTTGGAGGTCAACCTCCGGCGGGTCACCGACGAGCCGCTCGTCGTGGCGTGCCTGGAATCGATGGGCACCCGCTGACAGCACCTCCTTCGACGGCATACACCCCTTGAGGATGCACAGGCCGCCGCCGGGGTCCCCGTTATCGATGAGTGTGAGTTCGATCCCCTCTACTGGGGCGAGTTCCTCGGCAACGGCCGCACCGGCGCTCCC
>JAQCNK010000351.1 GCA_028275075.1 Haloarcula sp.
GTGGGGTAACGATGACAGAGGGTGCTCTCGGAAACCCGCCGGCTCCAGACCTTCCGAAGTACCTCCGCGAGCCGCTCGAGAAACAGTCCCCAGAACGGCTCGAAGCTGTGGCGACGTACGCGAGTGAGTTCGCTGAGTGGAAACGGGAGCAGCGGGAGGCGGAATTGCGACGGCGACGAGCCGAGGAAGCGGTTGATAAAGAGGAATTCGAGGAGCTGGACGATCGCGAGATATCGACGGATCCAGCAGACTACGAGGACGTGCCAGCCAGCGGAGCTTACATCACGGTGAAGACCACGAAGGAGACAGGTGAAAACGCGTACCGGTAATACTACTGGCAGTGGTGTGAGGGTGACCCCTGGAGAAACGAGTACATCGCTCCGGTGAATCCGAACTGAACGAGTGAGTACGGTGGCGAGTACGTCACGCCACTCATCTGGATAGTCTTTGTCTGAAGATCGCCGAAGACACTGACATCCCACAGAGTACGCTCACACGCCTCTACGATGAGCGCCGAGACCTCTACCTCGCCGGGGAAGGCGAGGACTACGACGACCGTGTGGACGCTGCTGTGGAGGAACTGCGCCCCCTGGACGACCTCGACCCCGGCGAGGCGGGGAAGATGGAGGCTCGGATGCGGCGGGTGGTACGTGAAGAGCTCAAACCAGCCCGGAGGGAGAGCGGATGAGCACCGAGAGCCACGACGCCGATCCCGAGAACCCACGCCCGGACGGACACTCCCCGAGGTTCCGCAACAACGAGTGGCACTATGTCCCAGGGCAACTGCCTCGCGGTCAATCCCCCCGGCTTGTCGGTGGCACCATCGAGCGGGCTACCCGGGTGCCTGTTCACGCTCGCCACCTGTGCGTTGCTGGTGCGCGCGCTCATAGCGGTCTCGCTCCTCGCGGGCGGTCGCCCAGTCGGTGAGGTCGCCGTACACGTCGTCGATGGTTTGCTCATCGCTGGCTTCCGCGGCGACGACAGCTAGGTTCACTAACAAACAATCCACGGGCTCAGCTGGGGAATACGTGAACTACACTCTTGAACCGAATTCTCTCAACTCGTGTCCGAACTGTGGGAAGCAACTCTCATGTGAGGACTGTGACGAAGGCCCCGAACATCCCGAAATTGGATGGGAGTACTACGAATGTCCTCACTGTGAGGACACCATTCGGGCAGATGCTATCGAAGATAGCTGAATCGGGGCTTTCGTGGAGAACCGTTCACCCTTTCGAAGAGTTTGTTCTGGGGGTCGATACCCACTACCGCAACCTTTGGGCGGAAGTTTCCTCGGTACTGGCTGATTTAAATGTCGAGTAGTTATCTCGTCAGTTTGAGGCTTGGAATACTACCCACTGACGGAAGGGATTAGGCACTCACTCCTCGGAATATTTGATGATGTCTGGATGCACGTTCAGCAACTTCCTGCCCTTCTCTCCCAGCCGCCACGTCGCATCAAGCTTGCTTTCCCGTCCGAGCCAGCCGTACTTCTCTATTTCTCGAAGAACACGGCGCACGGTCGCACGCTGTTCGTCCTCGAACTCCAAGTCACTGGTACGAAACTTGCCATGTGACTTCACAACTTGGAGTACCTCGCTCCAGACCACATCTCTTTGACCCATGTTATTTGCGACTTCACCACACACTACGATCTAATAATATATGGGTGCTCCCATTTTTCGCCACCAACGGCGTCGCAGTCAGTGGGTTTTGGCCAGTTTCCTCACAGGCTCGTTGTCGCGTATTATCGAAATCGGACTGGCCCGGTAGATCCATATTGCACAAAGATGGTACCTACTTCAGGTTGGCAGAGCTTCTCTATAGTTTAAGAATCTTATTATTACAACTAATTGACCATATCGCTGAAAAGCGGGCGTGGACAGTGCTCAAGAAGGTCGGTTGGTCGAACCCCACAACAGGTGAAACCATCATGAGTACGTACGCAATTCCATCGCATAAACGCACCGACAGTTCGAAAGAAACCATATCCATCCACGATCGAGCCCAGTGGATTCTCCCCCGTCCCTCATGCCGTCCACTTTTAGTTTCAACTCGACGACGGCAACGCACTTGAAGAGGCCCTTAGAACCAAACAGCGGACGTTGAATCGAGCACGAGGCGAGAACGCAACCAGTGGTACGAAGGGTCGCCCACACCCCCACCACGTCGATAACGTAACTCCCCCGTGGATTGGAGAGCAACGTCAGCTCGGGTTCTTCTCCAGTCCAGTCGGGTACGGGACGCCAACTGTGGCGGGACGACCCTCGCGCCCGACGTGGGCGTCTACGAGGACATCCACGAACTGGACTTCGCGTCGCTGTCCCCGGACATCATCCGGACGCGAAATCTCCCGAGACCGTCTGGTGTGGCTGCTGTGACAACGAGACGGTGTCCGGACTGGGGGACTCGATCTGTGAGTCCGACGGCTATCTGCCGGACGTGTTCGGGCCAACTCATCGACGCGCGAAGCGAGATCAAACCGCAGATCCCAGACGCCAGTGCCGGCCGGCGGGAACAGTCGGAGGCCGCCTCCTCGACGATCGAGTGGATTCTGGTCTCCCGTGTCGGCTATCAGGGCTTTTCGAACGCGAAGTTCGCCGAATCTAGTATCACGAGTCGATCAATGCCTTCGCTCGTGGGATCATCCCATCCCATTGTTGAGACGAAAGCCGCGCTCGAAGACGCTGGGTGGCGCGTCCTGCATGGAATCGTCGACTCGATCTGGGTGACTCCTCCCGAGACACGCGAGCGACGCCCGCTGACGGACGTTGCCGCGGGGATCTCCGCAGCCTCGGGGATCGAACTGGAGTCCGAGTGCACCTTCGACTAGGTGGCGTTTCGTCCGATGGGAAACGGCGAGGCCGGCGCACTGACGCGAGACTTCGGGAACCACCGCGACGAGGTGCTTTCAGAGGCTGGTCTGGGCGACACGGTGAATCCCCGGGGGACAGAGGGCCGGCAGCGCAGCACGCCATCATGGGTAGAAGCCGTTCAGAACGAGATACTACGCTTGTTCGACGACACGCAGTCACTGGAGGCGGTGTGGGACTTGCTTCGCCGCTGACTCCGCACGCTCCGGCGCGGTGAGGTAGCCGTCTCGGAATCGCTTGTGATGAATCGCGTCTCGAAGACCACTGCCGAGTACCCGATGGAGACGCTCACGGTCGCTGCACTGCGACGGGCGGACCTGGAGGGGGTCGATCCCTCACCCGGCCAGTCCGTTCAGTTAGTCGTCGTCGACGCCAAACGGCGCAGTGTTAATCATGTTTGACTCGCGTTCGAAACCGTCGATCAGTACGACACAGCCTGGTACGAGAAGTCCGTCGTCCGCGCTGTCGAGAGTGTGATCGCCTCCGTTGGGTGGCGCGAAGACAATATACTGGACTATTTGGACGACAGCAGCAACGACTGTATCTTGAACCACTGAGCCGTGTCTTAGAAAAGCCCCGATTTCTGCCGTCGACACTGTCTTTCTTCGAGGAGAGAATCCTACCGTTCACGGAGGGAGTGAATCGCGTCACATCTTCGCTGGTTTCTAACTCGTCTGTTGATTGAGGTCACAATATCCGATAGCAGCTCGGGAACAGTGGGTGTGGGTTGGCGGTCACCCAGGATCACAACCGCGAGCCTGCCCAGTCAGACGCGGACGTGACTCCGCGTCAGGTGGATGAAACTGCCCGCCCGGGCCACGCAGATCTGCAAGCACACCACTCCCCTCCGGAACTGACGGCTAGCGTGCAACCCGAGTTTCTCCGACAGGGTGTGGTGGGTCCGGTGGGGGGGGAGGGGGGAAAACGACCACCTCCACGCGAGCGGAACCGTCGGCGGTTCCGCCGAGGCGGATGTGATCCGGCTGTGTATTATTTACGGGTGTAGAATTCACCCTAACTCTCTTCCGAAGCCACCACCGGTCACACACCCTCCAGTAGTTTATCTGAGCTGCGTTCAGTTCCGGAATCTCACGGAACCGCAGCCCCCGCGAAGTGAGGTGATGCGACTGGAAGTGAGCCCAGGACGGCGTTCCCAGTGGGTGCTCAGTTCAGTCGTCATCTGTGGCGTGTGACCGTCGCTGTCGCCGCACTCGTGTGGACGTGGGACCGGCGGCGTATTCCGGTCCAGTCACGACACACGGCGCGGAAGTCACGGCGACAGACCGGCCGACCCACGCGGTAGCATCGCTCGCGTCTGCGAGAGAAGCCGGACTCGTGTCGGCACGGCCCGTGACCGCGACTGACGTCACCTGTCTGTGCGTGATGAGCGGCTCCACGTTTGTGTCTGTCTTTGCGTTCGTCTCCGGGCGCGGCTTCGACCCGGGCTCCGCTCTTGGCTCGGAACCACACCACATCTTATCTTCGATTCCCCGGGCATCACCGCCCGGCGATCGGCCCGCACCCGGTCTGCTGGTAGCTCTCGGTCGGATCCCCAGTATTGGGACCCCAGGCGATCGTGCAATCGCGGGTTGACGCTCGTGTCTCACTCGCCACCGAGTTTCGCCCGCGTGTGCTGTACGAGCCCGCCCCGGTTGACGATCGTCTGGAGGAACTCTGGCAGCGGCTCCCCGTCGTATTCTTGGCCTGTCGTATGATTGGTGACGGTCCCTTCGGTGAGTCGGAGACTGATCGTGTCTCCGTCACGGATCTGGTCTGCGTCCGGACAGATCAACACCGGAAGTCCGAGGTTGATCCCGTTCCGGAAGAATATCCGGGCAAACGATTGGGCGACGACCCCGTCGACACCTGCTCCGAGCAGGGAAAGCGGCGCGTGCTCTCGTGAAGACCCACTCCCGAAATTGTGCCCACCGACGACGAAGTCGCCGTCCTCGACGTTCGAAGCGAATTCTGCACGGAGGTCGTTGAACGCGTGGCCGCCGAGTTCCGCCGGGTCAGTGGACACTAGGAACCGTGAGGGAATAATCTGGTCGGTGTCGATGTCGTCACCGAACGTCCACGCGTGGCCCGGCTGGGTCGTGTCTATCTCGCAGTCAGTGCGGGTCTCGGTCACACGCCCACCCCTTCGAGAACAGAATCGTCGTACCGATTCAGCGCCACCTCCCGTGGGTCAGTGATCTCGCCGTACAGCGCCGACGCGCCCACCGTCGCGGGACTCGCGAGATACACCTCACTGTTCATCGAGCCTTCCCGTCCTGGGAAATTCCGATTTGCGGTGGCCAAACAGACATCCCCGTCTCCGAGGACGCCCTGATGTGTCCCGAAGCACGGGCCACAGCCAGCACTCTGGACGATCGCGCCGGCGTCCACGAACGTCTGAAGCACGCCGGTTTCCATCATCTGCTTGTACACGGACCGCGAGGCGGGGACGACCACCATCCGGACGTTCGGCGCGAGCTGTTCGGCCTCGATGATGTCTGCGACGATCCGGATATCCTCATACCGGCCGTTCGTGCACGTCCCGACGAACAGCTGATCGATATCCGTCCCGACAACCTCCTGCACGGGAACGGCGTTTTCTGGATTCGAGGGGATTGCCACCTGCGGCGAGATCGTGTCGGCGCGGTAGCGATACACCGCCTCGTAGTCGGCGTCGTCGTCGGGGTGTGTGTACGCCGGCACGGTCGGGCGAGTCCCGGTCTGTGCTGCCAGGAACTCCACGGTCTGTTCGTCTGGGGCGACGAGACCGGCTTTCCCGCCCATCTCGATCGCCATATTCGAGAGGACGAGTCGTTCGTGGACTGGCAGTGACTCGACCGCTGACCCGCCGTATTCGGCGGCTTTGTACGTGCAGCCGGCAAATCCGACATCACCGATGAACTTCAAAATGAGATCTTTCGCGTAGACGCCGTCGGGAAGATCTCCCTCGACTTCGAACCGAAGCGTCTCGGGGACCCGAAACCAGAGTTTTCCTGTCGCCAGTGTCGTCCCGAGGTCGGTCGAGCCGACCCCGGTGCCGAAGCACCCAACACCCCCGAACGTCGTCGAATGCGAGTCTGCCCCGATCACCAGATCGCCCGGCGAGACGAATCCCTCCTCGACGAGCACCTGATGGCAGATCCCATCGCCGACATCGTACTGATGTGCACCGTACTTGTCGGCGAACTCGCGGACGATGTTGTGATTGTTTGCGGCTTTCACCCCGTCGGCCGGCGCGTGGTGATCAATCGTGATGGCGGTGTTATCCGGCGCGACCAGCTCAGGGTCATCGCCCGTGACACTCTCGAACACCTCGAAGGCGAGCGGGCCTGTGACGTCGTGAGTCATCATCACGTCGACTGCAGCCTCCACGTAGTCGCCGGCCTGTACGTTTTGTCCCGACTTCTCCGACAACAGCTTTTCAGATATGGTTTGTCCGGTCATGGATTCTCCTTCGCGACGGTTTCTAACACGCGGTCGACGGTCCCACCCATCAGCACGTGGCTGGGCGCGCCCAGCTCGAGCCGATCGGCGATTTCGTGAGCGACGGTCTCCACACGATCGAAATCCGCGGTCGTCTCGACTCCCATCCTGGTCAACAGCTGAACGAGGTCTTCTGTGGGAGTGTTGCCGACACCATCGAGTCCGTCGGGTAGGACCACACCGCCGCCCAGCCCACAGTGTGACGTGTCGAACCGGTCGACACCGCACTGCATCGCTGCCAGTGTGTTGGCCAGGCTCATCCCGTTCGTGTCGTGGAGATGCAGTCCCATTTTCAACTCGGGATGCCGGTCGAATACGGCCCTGTACATCTCCTCGATCTCGACTGGATCCGCGAGACCCATCGTCGTCGCCAGTGTCACCTCGTCTACCCCGGCGTCGACGACGCGGTCAACGACTGACAGCGTGTCTGTCATCGGAATCTTGCCCTCGTACGGACAGTAAAAACTCGTCCCAATCCCTGCTTCCACGTCGATACCGGTTCCTTCGGCCAGCTCGACGATCTCTCGAACACCCGCGAGGATCTCGTCGACGCTCATGTTTTGATTGTGTTGGCTGTACGTTTCGCTCACGGTCACGAGGGAATTGACCTTGTCGACGCCGGCCTCGATTGCCCGTTCCATCCCGACCGGATTCGGCACGAGCCCGCGGTAGGTCACGTCGTCGTGACGCTCGATACGGGCTGCGACCGCGTCTGCGTCCCGCAGCGTCGGGACTGCCTCTGGATGGGTGAACGACGTTATCTCGATTTCGTCGACGCCAGTCTCAGAGAGGATGTCGATCAACTCGACTTTGGTCTCGGTCGGAACGAACGCATCGAGCCGCTGGAAGCCGTCGCGCGGGAGCATCTCTACGACCGTCACGTCTGCCGGGTAGTTGCTCATATGATCCCCGCCGTCTTGAGGTCCGCGAGCGTTTCGTCGTCGTACGACAGCCGCTCCCGATATACGTCCTCGTTGTGCGCGCCGAGTCGGGGCCCGAGATGGGATATCGACCCTGGCGTGTCTGAAAACCGTGGGACGGTGTTTTGAACCGCCCCGGTGCCGAGCTGTTCGTCCTCGATATCGACGACAGCATCGCGGGCGCGGTAGTGTTCGTCGGCGGTGACGTCGGCGACGTTGTAGATTGGAGCGATTGTTGCCTCACACGCCTCGAAGCGGTCGATCACCTCCTCACGGGTGTGGTCATCCATCCAGTCTTGAATCGCCTCGTCAAGCTCGTCGACGTGTTGTAACCGCTTTTCGTTGTCAGCAAAACGTGGGTCGTCTTTCAAATCTGGGCGCTCGATCGCGTCGAACACCCGCATCGCGATCGGCTGCGCGCTCGCCGAGATGGCGACGGCCCGCCCATCACCCGTCTCGTAGACGTTTCGCGGCGCCGATGAGGTCGACCGGTTGCCCGACCGCGTCTCAACTTCGTCGAGTTGCTGATGCCGGAGCGGTTGCGGACCGACGAGTGAGAAAATCGGCTCAATGAGACTCGTGTCGATATACTGGCCGGTCCCGCCGTTTGCATCGCGATTGTACAGCGCGAACGCCACTGCCATCGTCGAGAACATCGCCGCGATGCCGTCGGCGAGACCGGTCGGCGGCAACAACGGCTCTCGATCCGGATGGCCGTTGAGATACGCGAACCCCGACATCGCCTCCGCGAGCGTCCCGAAGCCGGGCCGATCGCTGTACGGTCCCGTCTGCCCGAATCCGCTCAGGCGAAGCATCACGAGTCCGGGATTGAGCTCCGAAAGGTGCTCGTAGCCGAGGTTCCACCGTTCCATCGTGCCCGGCCGAAAGTTCTCGATGAGCGCGTCAGCCTCGCTGACGAGATCCTCGAACACAGCTTGGCCCCCCACGGTGGAGATATCCAGCGTCACCGACTGCTTGTTACGGCCGAGGTATTTCCACCAGAGCCCGACACCCTCCTTCTGTGGACCGAAGTGACGCAGGTGATCGCCGGTCTCCGGCTGTTCCACTTTGATCACGTCTGCACCGAAGTCGGCGAGTAATCGACCGACCGTCCCAATCGATATCATCGATCCCGCCTCGACGACAGTCACCCCATTGAGCGGCCCGGCTGACGTGTCGCGGTGGTCTTCGTCTGCAGAAGCCGCGTTTTCGGCGGTTCCTTGCCCGCCCTCGCTGGCCGTCTCATCACTCATAACCGGCTCCTGGGCACTGCGACTCGATCAGAGGCGATGATCGTCGTCCGTTCTCTCGGAGTATTCGAGCTAAATGCTGACATGATTGGGTCCGTCTCATATCGGCCCCGACGGGCATCGACCACCACCGGGGCTGGTATTCGATTCCGTACGCTGGTTCTCGTTGCCAGTGTCTTAAATCACGTGTATGCGCCTGATGTAAGCTAACCGGACGACTGCATCCTGTCTCTCCTGGGGAGACTGGCTCGGGTTGGTGTGAACGGTGTCCCGCATCACCGGGTGTCTCCTGCCGCGGGCGATTCCAGGCGGGCTGGTTGTGACTGAGCACGCCCTTTGGGCAGGTGCGACCGGCCCGGCTGTCTCTGGCCGACGGTTCCAGATCGTACACACACGGCTCTGAGCCCGCCATTCACCTGCCGTGACCGTAATGGCGCCGATGCTATCGACGGGGAGTCTCCCGTCACGTCGCGTGTCCCCCGGGAATCGAGTCATCACGGACACCCGGCCTCGACACAGAACAACTCCGGGCGGGCTCTGTTCGGGTGGGAAAGCCGGAGTAGCCAGAAGCTCGCCAGCGAGTCTCGACGGTGGAGACGACGCTAGCTTGCGAGTGGTCAGCCCGGGTTCACCCGGGACATCTCGGCGATTCTTTTCGGTCCGTTCCCGGTGGAAGTTGACCGTCGGTCTCGCCGCGAATCAGGTGGTCAGTGCGTCGATGGTCGTTCCGAGCGACCGGCTATCGAGCTCTCTCAGCGCGGTGAGAGCGGGGTCCACGCGGTCGGCGGGCAGTGCACTGGCGAGCAGGTCGCGGTTCCGGGCTCGGTGTTCACGCTCGGGAATTGGGTCGCGGTGGTCGCCACGCGGGTAGTCTCTCGCCCCGGTCAGCGTCGGTCCGTCGACGAGGTGGACCTCGACGCGTGCGCCCCAGGATGCCGGGAACGCGGCCTCGTAGGCGTCATCTCGCCGCAGTTCCACGCGAGAGGCGAGTTCCTGCACCGTCTCGTCGCCGAGAGCGGCGTCCGTGAACGAATCGAGATCGATACTCCCGCTCTGGACATATCTCGCGAGCACGTATGGTGTTGAGAACTTTCCGCCGGTCATTGTGGTCGGCGTGTCGTGGTCCATGTCCGTGGCGTTCTCGAACGTCGAGACGACGAGCCGCCGAATGTCCCCGGGGGAGACACCGTGCCCGTCGACCGCCTCGCGTAGCGCGTCAAGGGGCGCGTGAGTGTACCGACACGACGGGTACGGTTTGAAGTAATTCTCTTTGATAGCCCACTCGTCTCCGAGTGTCGCCATCTCCTGGGTCAACCCGCCAGGGAGCAGGTCCTCGAAGGGGTCGTACACTGTCTCCACCGCCGCGAGCGACCCCCGGAGTCCGGCAACGCCGGTCAGTGCCGCGGTCACCCCGACCTGAGCTGAAAAGCCCGCGGTGAAGTTCCGTGAGGGGGCCCCCTCAGCGTACGAATCGTGCATCGAAACGACGGCCAGATTCGAGGCGATCCGGAACGTCTCTCGCAACTGGTCAGCGTCGGCGTCGAGACAGAGCGCGCTCGTCAGTGCGGGCCCCACAGTGGTCCACGTCGAGTGTGGGTTTCGCACGAGCCACGGGATCGCCTCGTTCATCTGGTCTTTCATTGCGAAGATGGCCCGTTCGAGCCGGATACACACCTCGTACGCTCGGATACAGGCCTCGAGAAATGTTCCGCTGTCGACGTCGTGGGTTTCCGCCACCGGGAGCCCTCCGGCGACGATACTCGCTCCGACGTGTCCGCCGCTGTTGTGGCCCTCCTCGATTTCGCGCGCGATCGCGGCCGCGGCGGTGACCATGGCTGCCTGTGGAGGGGATGCAGTCTGCGCGGTCCCGAGTATTGACGCTTCCCCCCCGGAGAGGTCGGCGCTGTCCGCCACGGCGGCCACGGACGGGACCGTTGACCCAGCCACAGCCGCTGCGAGGATGTTCGCGACTGTTTCGCGCCCCCGCTCGAGGACATCGTCGTCGATCGGGAACGTGAGAAACTCGTTGACCGATCGCTCCCACTGTCGCGTGTACGGGGAATCCATGGGTGACTCACACAGTCTGTAATTAAAAAGTCCCTGGGCCATCGGACAACGCTCACGCGAGCGGTCAAGAGTCCCGCCCTTCCGGGTTGGTTACTGTGAGGCGAGGTCACACAGCCGTTGCGGGGGATCGAGCGCACGCGCGGCTTTCCACACCGTCGTGGTGCGCTCGTCGCCGAGTATCGGGGCGACGAGTGACTCGAACTTCGCCTCGATCCGCTCTTCTGACAGTGGGCTGTGTTCGCCGCCGATCGGCGCCCTGACAGTCTCGACGACCCTCGCGTTGCTCGTCTCGACGGTTACACGGGCCCCACGCTGCTCAGGAGCACGGGCGGCGATCGCGTCGTCCACCACAACAGACACGCGTTCCGCGAGTGCCGTCGCCTCGGGGGTGATGGCGTCGGCCTCGAACGCGGGTGGTCCAGTCTGGCCCATCAACAGCGCGGTGGCTACCGCGAAAGGGATCGAAAACTTTGCCTGGAGTCTGTTTCGCGGCCGTGTGTTGGTCAACCGAGCGGCGGCCGGATACGTCTCGACGAGTACCGACTCAACCGCCGCTGGATTCACGTCCAAATCGAGTACTGAAATCGCGTCTAAAGCCGCATGGGTGTACCGACACGCGGCGTGGATTTTGAAGTAGCCGTTGGTGATCTCCCAGCGACTTCCAAGTTCCGCCGACAGCGATGACACGTCCACCGGCTCCGCCGCCGCCAAGCCCAGGTGGCGGGCGATCCCGTCGTCCAGCCCGCCGACTCCGGCTTCTGCTTGGTCGACTGCGACGAGAGACGCGAGATTGCTCATGCCTGCGTAGCTGTTGCGAACGGTCGCTCCCTCTGTTGCCGCCTCGAAGCGGGTGTGTTGCGCGAAGTTCGCGGCTATCGCCATCGCCGACCGCGTCGCCTCCACGTCCAGTTCTCGGAGCCTTGCTACCGCAGCCGCGCCACCCACCGGTCCCCACACGCCGTGAGGGTGATAGCCCTCCCGGAGTGGGCCGAGCGCACGGGCCACCCGCACGGCGGCCTCGTAGCCGGCGACAACTGACCGCACGAACGCCTCACTCCCGACACATCTGGCCTCCCCGTCTGCAATCACCGCCGGAAGCACGTGTGCTGCCGGATGTCCGGCGGCGAATCGGTGACCTTCGTCGAGTTCGAGCGCCGTCCCAGCGACCGCGTTACAGAAGGCCGCAAAGTGTGGTGCCATTTCGACGCCGTCCGTTCCGAGTACTGTCGCCGTGCCAGGTATGCTGTCGCTCCAGGTCTGTGCGAGCGACCGAACAGCATCATCTGTCGAGCCAGCGACGATGGCGCCGAGCGTGTCCGCGACCGTCAGCCCGGCCCGGTCACGGACGGCCACCGGAAGGTTGTCGAAGGTTAGCTCGGCCACGAAGGCCGCGAGATCGCGTTCAGCGCACATCGTCGGAAAGCAGTGCCGTGCGTGTTCGGAGCAACTCAACGAGTCGGGACGGCCAAGAAACGACTCCGCGGGGGCTGTACAACACGATCGCGATCAGAATGATCCCGTACACGGCGTTGTTCACCCCCGGAATCTCGAACGACTGGCGGACGAATTCGCTGGCTGGGATCGCGATTAACGAGCCGAGAATCGGCCCGAGAACGGTCCCCACACCGCCGACGATGGCTGGCAGAAGGATTTCGACGTTCACCAACAGGTCGAACACCGTGTCTGGTCGGATCGTGTTGAAGTACATCGCCCAGAACGCACCAGGCCAGGCAGTAAAGAAGGCGCTAACCGAGATACCCAGCAACTTGTACCGAAAGGTCGGGATTCCCACGGCGGAGGCAGCCGTCTCGCGCTCACGAATGGCAAACAGATAGTAGCCCAGTTGCGACCGATTGATCACCAGCGAGACGACCGAGACCAAGGCGAGGAACCCGAGAATGACATAATAGTAGGGCAGGTCGGTGGCGAACTGAAACGCGGCCAGCCCGGGGCCGCTGGCGTACTCCCTGGGGAGCGGTTTGAAGAACCCGCTGGCTCCGCCGAGGACCGCCAGGTTGTTGAACAGATACCGAAGGAGCTCGGCGAACGCGAGCGTCGCGAGCCCGAAGTAGTGTCCTTCCAACCCGTACCGGAAGGTCAGTACCCCGATCAGCAGGCCGTACCCGGCCGCGAGGAGACTCCCGATGAGCATCCCGACCCACGGTGAGAGTCCGAAATCGGCCGTCAAGAGGATCGTCGCGTACGCGCCAATCCCGAAGAACGCAGCGTGGCCGAACGAGAACTGCCCGGTGTATCCCGACATGATATTCCACGCTTGGGCAGCGGTGGCCCACACGAGTGTGAGGATGATGCTGTTCAGACTGAGCCACCCCAGCGGGGAGACCCCCAAGAGGGACACGCCACGTAGCATCGGCAGCACGGCGAGGAACGAAAACACCACCACGAGTAACGTGGGGAGCCCGTACCACTGGGTACGGAACCGAGCGTACCGCTCAACGGCACTCCTGAGGGGGTCACCCATCACTCGCCCCTCCGAGCAGTCCCTCTGGCCTCACGAGCAACACGAGAATGAACACCAGGAAAATGAGGATCTGGTAGGTCGACCCCTCAAGGAAGGCCAACCCGAACACCTGGATGAATCCGATGACGAGTCCCCCGACGAACGCGCCCGGGAACGAGCCCAGCCCGCCCAAGACCACCACGACGAAGGCGTTTATGAGGTACTGGTCTCCGAGCGACGGGGTGATCGACTGAAACAGCGGGACCACTGCTCCGGCGAGCCCGGCCAGTGCTGCGCCGATACCGAAGGTGAGCATATCCACCCGTGGAACGTCGATCCCGACGTACTGTGCGCCGTCACGGTTGTCGGCGGTGCCGCGGATCGCACGCCCGACCATCGTCCGCTGGAGGAACAGCCACGTTGCCGCGAGTGCGATGACGGCGATGATGAGCGCGTACAACTGTCCCTCTGGGACAAACACCCCCGCGACACGGAACGAGCCCAGGCCAAGCTCAAGTTTCTGCGGGTCCGAGCCGAACAAGATCTGGACGATACTCGTCAGGATCAACAGGACGCCGAAGGTGACGATCAGCTGGTTTTCCTGGGGGGCGTCGATGATCGGCGCGATCGTCGCTCGGTAGATCCCGACGCCGAGGATGAACAACAGAGCGATAGCCAACGGGATGAGGAGAAACGGCGAGACTCCGCTCATCCTCGAGGCAGTCATCAGCGCGTACATCGCGACCACCATCAGCGCGCCGTGTGCGAAGTTGATCACGTCCATCACGCCGAAGATCATCGTCAGCCCGAGCGCGACCAGCCCGTATATCCCGCCGAGTAACACGGCAAACACCAGATACTGCGCGAGAATAGCCGGCCCTGGAAGTGAGAGTGGGACAGTCGCATCCAGCCCACCCAGTTGCGATGGGACAGCCATCACAGCGCTTGCTATCCACTCGCCCCGGCTCGAGGCAAAACACCAGTCCATACGGGCTACAGGCTCGGGTCGGTCTCGGCGAACTTCTCCGGAGCGACCACGCGATCTCGGAGGTCCTGGACCTGGTGGAGGGGGGCCAGCGAGTTTTCGTTTTCACCGTTCTCGGTGAACGTGATCGGTGGCATCGCTGCGATGTGATCTTCGACCGTGATCGACCCCAACACGTCGTTGATATCGTCGGGGTCGGCAGACCCGGCCTCTTCGATGGCCGCGATGATCACCTCGGTACTCGCGTAGGTCATTGCGACGTTGGCGTCGAATCCGGAGTCGAATTCCTCCTCGAACCGCGTGCGGACGTCACCGGCACGGGACGATGTCGGGTCCAGTGCGAAGTTCGTGCCGAACCCACCCTCTGCCGTCTCGCCCATCTGCTCGAGCGCGCTCACGTCGTTCATCGCCGCGTTAGAACACCCAGCCAGGATCGGCGGCCGGTAATCCTGGTTGTCCATCGCGTTCAGCAGCTCGATCGTCTCCGCACGGTAGGATGTCGCGATGACGGCGTCTGGGTCGGCGTCACGAAAGTTCGTGACCTGTGTGTCGGCGGTATCGCCGAATCCGATCGCCTCTTCGGCGACGATTTCGACATCGTTGGCCGGGAGTTCCTCGCGGAGCGTGTCTCGGATCGACTGGCCGAAGCTGATATCGATGTAGAATAGGCCGGCCGTCTGGATCTCTTGGCCGGCGTCTCGGACGATATTCGGCAGGAGCCGAGCGTGATCGATCCCCATCCTCCGAGCGGACGGCTGTGGACGGTACGCGTAGTTCAGATTCGTGTCCTGGAGGATGGAATTCGCGACGGACACCGAGATCACGAGCGGGATTCCCTCCTGCTCTGCGGTCCGAGTCGCGGCACTGGTCACTGGAGAAGAGTAACAACCCGTGAGCACGTTGGCTCCCTCGTCGATGAGCTCTTGAGCCACTTCGCCTCCGAGTTCCTGTTCGCCCTGGTTATCGCCACTGATGGTGCGGAGTTGGGCCCCGCCCAGCGACTCGATACCCCCCTGCTCGTTTTTCATCATCACGGCCAGTTGGACGGCCTGGTCCATCCGGACGCCGGTGTTGGCGAGACTCCCGCTCAGCGGGTGATTCGACCCGATTACCACCTCATCGACGGCCGATTCAGTCTCCGTGGAGCCGCTACTCTCGTCTGAGTCGCCGCTCTCGCCGGAACCGCCGTCACCTGCCCCCGAGTCGTCGCCGCCCGAGCCGGTGCATCCGGCCAACACGCCGGCGACCCCGGTCACACCTGAGTACTTGACGAAATCTCGTCTACTGAATCGATCGGTCTGTTGGTCTTGCATGGCACTACCAGGAGACTACTCGTATATATAATCCATTCATGAAATCTGGGTATTCGCCCGCCCGACGAGCCGACAGTGGGCCGCGCGCATTACCGGGGCACACCGTGCTGATGACGGCGGGTCGTGACCGCTGTGATGATTCGGCTCGGTCGTAAGAGCTGCTGACCCGGTGTCGTTCGACACCGTCGGAGAACCAATTCGGAGGTCTCAGGCTCAGTCGATACCGAGATACACCGAGACGAGGTCATCTTCGTCGGAGAGGTCACCCGGCGCCCCCTCGAACTGTACTTGTCCTTGTGCGAGAATGTAGACGTAATCGGCCACCCGCAACGCTTCTCTGACGTTCTGTTCGATTAACAGCACCTGTGCCCCGCTGTCGACGAGTCGGCGGGTCATCTCGAACACCTGATCGATGAGCGAGGGAGCGAGCCCGCTTGATGGCTCGTCGAGCAGGTACACCTCGGCCCCGGTCATCATGGCGCGCCCGTAACTGAGCATCATCTGCTGGCCTCCCGATAGCGACCGGCCTCGGCTCTGGAGTTTGCTCTCTAACTCGGGGAACGATTCTATCACCTTAGTGAGCCGGCTTTCGCGCACGTCCTGGTCAGCGACGGTGTACCCGCCCAGTAACAGATTCTCGCGGACACTGAGGTTCCCGAAGATTCCGCCGTCCTGCGGGAGCATCGTGATACCACGGCTGACGTTGTCCGCGGGGCTATTACCCGTGATATCGGTGTCGCGATGCTGAATCTGGCCGTCCCAGGTAGGCACCACCCCGGCGAGCGTTTTCAACAGGGTCGACTTCCCGGACCCATTCGGCCCGAATATGCAGGTCACGCCGTCGCGACTCTTGACCGAGACGTTGTCGACGACGCGGTGGCTCCCGTAGCCGCTGGTCAGGTTCTCGCCGACGATCCAAGACTCGGCTGTGTGGTCCGGGCGCGTCGCCGCGGTGACGGCCGATCCGCCCCCGATGACTGATCTGTCGGGCGTGGTCTCGCCCGCGGCGGCCGTCACTCCCGTGTCACCGGGCGTCGAGTCGCTGGTCAGATCCGCCGTCCCGTTCAACTCACTCGCGCCGCCGGTCGACGGCGTGGCAGTATCGTCACCGAGGCTCGGGCGACCGCCAGGCTCGCTCCCGTCGACGGTCGCTGGATCGGGATCTGCGATGAGCGTCTCCAGTGACGCGTCGTGTTCGGCGCTGCCGCCGAGATACGCGCTGCGCACCCGCTCGTCGTTCGTGACCGACTCGAAGTCATCTTCGACGATGATCTCGCCTTGGTCGAACACTGACACCCGATCACAGATGTCTGCGATGACCCGCATGTCGTGTTCAATGATCACGAACGTCGTTCCGCGGTCGTTGAGCGTCACGAGATGATCGAGCAGTCGGTTTCGGAGCGAGGGGTTGACCCCGGCGGTCGGTTCGTCGAGCAGGACGCAGGCCGGTTCGAGCATCAGAATCCGACCCAACTCCACCAACTTTTCTTGGCCACCCGAGATTCCGCCGGCATCCTGATGAGCGATGTGATCAATCTCAAGCAGGTCCAGCAGCTCGTCGGCCCGTTGACGCTTCTGTTCTCGGACCCGGAGCCCAGACCTGATGCCGTCGGTGAACACCGCGAGCAGGTTCTCCCGGACTGTGAGATCCTCGAACGGTGACGGAATCTGGAAGGTTCGGCCAAGCCCGTGTCGGGCGATTTCATCCGGCGACTTCCCACTCACGTCGTGCCCGTCAAACCGGACGGCACCGCCATCGGGAGAGTAAAACCCAGTGACCGTGTTGAAAAACGTCGATTTTCCGGAGCCGTTCGGTCCCATGATCCCGTGGATGGAACCTCCCTCGACCGCAAGCGAAATTCCGTCGTTGGCGACGAGCGAGCCGAACGTCTTCACCAACTCGTCAGTCTCGAGGAGAGGCGGACTCACATCTGTCGCTTACTGTACAGCTACATAACGGTTTGGCAATCAGATGCTCTCGCGCACAGAACCACCCTCTCGACCGACAGCCTGCGCCACGTCTATTCGACGGTCGCACGGCCACCATCGACGAGCACGGTCTCGCCAGTCACGTAGGTGGCGTGATCACTGGCAAGAAAGCCCACGACCTCTGCCACTTCCTCTGGCTCGCCAAGCCGATCGAGCACGGTCAGGTCGCGGAACCGCCCGCGGGCTGTGTCGTCGTCAGCGTACGGCTCGGTCATCGGGGTCTGGATGAACCCGGGCGCGACAGCGTTCGCACGGACACCATCCTGCCCTAGTTCTGCTGCGACCGCCCGAGTCAGTCCCTCGAGTCCGGCCTTCGTCGCCACGTAGCCAGCGCGGTTGGCCGCCCCGATCTGTCCGTATATTGAGGAGACGGTGACGACGCTGCCGCCCGTCTCCCGGAGATGCGGGGCAGCCTCACGGACGAGCTGAAATGGGGCGGTGAGGTTGACCGCCACCGACCGTTCCCACGCCTCGCCGTCGTGTGTTGCCAGTGGTTCGCGTGCGACGACCCCGGCCACGCTGACCACCGCGTCAATACACCCAGTGTCGGCTGCCCGCTCAATCAGTGCCGTGACCGCAGCAGAGTCAGTCACGTCGGCGGCTACCGGATCAAACATTCCCGGCAGCTCCGCGCAGGCTGTCACGGTCTCTGACTGGTCGAGCCGGTCGCCTCCGATTACTGTCGCCCCGCGGGTCGCGAAATACACTGCACACGCCCTGCCGATCCCCCTAGCTGAGCCCGTCAGCAGGACGGTCTCGTCTCCGAAGGCCTTCTTTCCAGTCGCTCCGTCAGTCAGACCCATCACCCATCCCCGAGCGACCGGGCAGCGTGCAGGCCGGCGAGCCGGCCGAATCCCATCGCTGTCGTGAGCCCGTTCCCCGAGAGGTAGCCGTCTGACCCGTGGCCGCTGATGCCCGTTGCACACCCCCCACCGGCGTACAGGTTCTCGACGGCCGACCCGTCTTCACGCAGCACCCGTCCGTCTTCGTCGACGACGAGTCCGCCTTGCGTGTGAAACAGTGAGCCAGTGACTTCGGCCCCATAGAACGGCGGCTCAAGCATGTGACGCCCGTCCGTCCGCCCAACGGCGTCTGGTGTGCCGGCCTCGACGGAGGCGTTGTACGACGCGACTGCCTCGGCGGTCGGCCCCGGGGCACAGCCCAACTTCCCGGCCAGTGTCTCGATGGTGTCGGCGCTGACATACGAGCCCAGCGTTATCGCGCGGTCGAAGTCCTCGAATTCCCCTCTGAGGCGCTCGAAAATCCGTTCGTCGAACACTTCATAAGCGACACTCCCGGGCTGGCGCACCACATCGAGCGCGAACTTGGAGTACCCTGTTGACTCATCGCCGAAGCGCTCGCCATCAGCGTTGACCAGGACCCCGCCGTTCATCACAACGGCGTACGTCGACAGCGTCTCCGTACCTTTCACGACCGTCGCGTGACCCTGAAACGCATCCATCGACGCGAGATCGCCGCCGAGTTGTGACCCCCATCGGATCCCGTCACCGGTGTTCCCGTCGGACCCGTAGTACAGCGCCTCGGCGATATCCTCTTCACAGTGGGTGCTGATCATCTCTCTGTTGCCGGCAAAGCCATCCGTCGCGAGGATCACCTTCTCCGCGCGGATACTCTCCTGCCGGCCGGTCTCGATCACGACCCCCTCGACGGCGCCGTCTTTGGCGACGAGTTTCCGTGCCGGCGTATTCGTGAGTAGCCGTGCGTTGTCACGCGCCTCGATCCGCCCACGCATCTCCGCAACCAGATTCTCTCCATTTCGACCCGGCGGCGAGTGCATCCTGTATTCGGAGTGTTTCGGGTACTTGAAATCGTCCACCAAGTGCAACGAGAGGTCCCAGCCGTCGACGAGCCAGTGGACAAGCTCCACACTGCTCTCACAGAGGTGTCGAACCATCTCCTCGTCGGCCTCGTGGCCGTTTTTCGACTGGATATCTGCAACCATGTCTGCAGGCTCTTCCTCGATGCCCGCCTCCCGCTGGAATCGCGTCCCTGCGGCCGGAATCATCCCCGTGGACAGAGCCGCGTTCCCTCCGACCTCGTCGCTTTTCTCAAGCAGAGTGACTTTGAGGTCCTCGTTTTCACACGCGGCGAGCGTCGCGGTGAGGCCACAGCCACCCGCTCCTGCCACTAACACGTCGGTCTCCATGTCAAACTCAACCTCTTCGGCGGAGACGACCTCCGCGCCCGCATCATCCAGTGCCCTCTCCCGAGGCGCTGCGTCGGGTGATCGCATGTTAGTCGTTTGCACACCTCCGCGTCTAAATGTACCGGTCAATCTGCTCCGGGCACGGAACGGCCCGGTTCAGTCGCGCTGATCTGTCTGTCCCGATTCGCGGTTCTGATTTCTCGTCTGGCGATACGAACAGAACCCGCGGTGACCACGTTCCACCACCGGCAGAGTCGGTGACAGCCCCGCCCGGCGGTGACGGACGACCGTCGACTCGCGGCGTCTGCAATTTATGCGACCGACGCCACGCGCGGCGCCCAGCATTGCTCTGGCGTCCGGTCTTCAGGCAACTCCGAAGACGGGAGTCCACGGTCTAACCGCGATCACAGTCGTTTCCCCGGAACTCGCGGCCGCAGTTATTCCTCCGGCACTCGTGACTGTCGATTTCGGCCCGTGGGTCTGATTTATTCGTCTGGCCCCGCAAGGTGGCACGATGATACACGACACACGAGGAGTGGTTGAAGAACGCCCTGCCCGGACGCGTGAGACGGTCGGACCCATCACTGTTGGCACGGCACCGGCCAGACGGATGTCGGTTCCGCACAGACGCTTTCGGCTCCCCCACCCGCGGCCAGCGGGGTGGTGCTGGGCCGAGCCCAGCTTCCAGCACGAGCGGCCCGTGGCACGAGGGGACCGAAGGGTTACGACCGCCTCGCCCGAATTCAGCCGGGCCACATCTTCTGCTTGTGACAACTCTGTCGGTGCCCCTGTGGACGGCAGTCACCCAGAGATCCGCGACCTCTCCGAAAGAATCAGCCCCACTCCCCGGGCGATTACGACTATCGCCGTCGACGGTGTGGTGGTCACATGAGTCCCTCACCCGACAGTGAGGCCCCGTCAACCAGAGTGGCTGCGGGCGACGATCCCGACGAAGCCGACCAGAGCGACCGGATCGGCGTGTTTTTTTCACTTCGTGATGATCTTTCGCTGGTTACCCGGGCGGAGGAATTGGGATACGAGAGCGTGTGGGCCGCTGAAGGGCAAGGGAAGTCAGCGTTCGGTAAACTGGAGCGGTGGGCGGCACACACGGACCGGATCGGGCTGGCGACAGGAATTGTCAACGTATTCTCCCGGACGCCCGCCGCGCTCGCACAGGCCATCGCGACACTCGATTCACACTCCGGTAGCCGGGCGATCCTCGGACTCGGCGTCGCACACCCGGGGGTGGTTGAGGGATTTCACGGCACCGAGTTTGACCGCCCGCTCCCCCGGATGGCCGAGTACATACGGTTGGTCCGGCGGTACCTCCGCGGTGATCCAGAGGAGTTCGACGGAGAGTTCTTTTCACCCTCTCGGTCATCGTTCTGGGAGGCTTTCGAGCCCGAACGTGCTGCAGTCCCGATATACAACGGCGCGTTAGGGCCGGGAAACGTCCGACTCACCGGTGAATTCGCCGACGGCTGGGTGCCGAACCTGTATCCTGATTCTCAGTTTGCCGAGGCGACCGACTGGCTCGCGACAGGGGCGGCTCGCGCCGAGAGGGACCTGGCGGACATCGACGTGGCAATGTACGTCCTGACGGCCATCGACGAGGATCCGGATCGTGCCCGGCGGGCGGCCGCCGACCACGTCGCCTACTACCTCCGAGATATCCCCGGGTACTACGACCGCGCCGCCGAGGAGGCGGGATTCGGCGAGACCGTCGAGGCAGTGCGCGAGGCCCCCTCGACACCAGCCGGTGCCGAGCAGATCGACGATGCTCTTCTCGACCGTCTGGCAGTCATCGGCACCCCTCGCGAGGGTAGAGCCCAGATTAATAAACTCCGAGCAGCCGGCGTCGATCTGCCGATCGTTCGAGCGCCCGCAGGCAGCGACCGAGAATGGGTCGACCGAACGCTGTCTGCGTTCGCGCCGACGGAGTGAGAAACCGCGGGCCAGTGTGGCGGCCCCGCAGTGAGCCCCCGTGAAAACAGATTACAGAAGACGAGGCCAGGTGTCGACCTGCTCTCTCGGAAACGGCCGAGACAGCAGACGGGTCAACCGTATCACCCACAGAATTATACACTTCGTTAGTGAATTGACGCACAATTACAATGACAACGCACATCTGGAAAGATCTGCTCACCGACCGGGATGAGAAGGTTATCTCCGCGGCCGGATATGACAAGGAAGGCGCCTCATCTTGGGAATCGCGAGGAATGGGAGAACGGCCGATGGTTCTCGTCATCGATATGCAGCGGCTCGTGGTCGGCGAGGAGAAGCCAATTCTCGACGCTGTCGACGATTACCGAACTGCGATGGGTGAGATTGCGTGGGACGCGATTGGCCACATCAGCCCGTTCCTCGAGTTCACCCGCGACAGCGGGGTGCCGGTCACGTACACGCGGGTGGTTCCGTCGAGTTACGACGACGCGAATCACGAGGATCTCGATATTGTCGACCCGGTTGCTCCCGCCGACGGTGAGCCAGTGATCGACAAGTCGTACGCGTCGGCATTCTACGGGACGGACCTCCTTTCGCGGCTCGTGCGAGGTGGCCACGACTCGGTGATCATCGTCGGTAATTCCACGAGCGGGTGTGTCCGGGCGACCGCGATCGACGCCCAACAGAACGGGTTCAATGTCGTCCTCCCACAGGAGTGTGTGTTCGACCGGATCGAGGCCAGCCACAAGATTGCGCTGATGGACCTGTGGATGAAATACGCCGAAGTACTCAACCGCGGCGAAGTCGAAGCCTGGGTCACGGGGGTTACAGAATGACACACGACCTCGTCGTTGCGAACGGGACTGTGGTGACCCCGGCCCGTGGCGCCTTCAAGGCGGACGTGGCTACCGACGGTGAAGAAATCTCTGCAATCGCCGCCCCGGGAACTCTCTCTGGAGACACTGTTGTTGACGCCACAGATGCCCACGTGCTCCCGGGAGCGATCGACCCACACACCCATCACGGGATCTATCGCGGGCTCGAGGCCGACGCCGAGACCGAATCACGGTCCGATCTCGTCGGCGGCGTCACGACCATCGGGAACTACTTCCGCCGACCTGGCTCCTACCGTGAGATCATGGACGACTACTTCGCGGAGGCTGAACCGAACTATTACCACGATTATTTTTTCTCGCTGGGACTGCTCTCATTCGACCACGTCGGTGAAATCCCGGCGATCATCGACGAACTCGGGATCACGTCGTTCAAATGGTACAAAAATTATAAAGATGTCGCCCCGGAGAAGTTCGGTGTCGACTGTGAGATGCACGACGACTGGGCCGATGCGTTCATCCAGACGCTGGCAGACCAGGACGTGCCGACGACGCTCGGACACCACTCCGAGAACATGGAGATCACGAGCGCGCGCGGCGACAACCCCTATATCGACGCCGGGGTAGACGCCGACCGAGAATACCGTGATTACGACGTGCTTGTCGACCAGTTTCCCGATTACGCAGAGGCTCAGAGCCTGACCGCGAGCGGTTCGTTAGCCCGCCAACACGACTACGACGACGACTTCTACGCAGTCCACGTCTCTGCAGGCCGGACCGCCGACGAACTCGCGATGTTGCAGGAGGCGGGCTGGGAGATCACGGGTGAAACGTGCACTCACTATCTCACACTCACCGCTGAAGACTGCGACGAGCGGCACAACGTCAATCCACCGGTGCGTTCGCGGGCAGACCAGGAGACACTGTGGAACCGCGTCGCCGACGGCACGATCTCCTGTATCGGGACCGACCACTGTGCCAATCTCCGCGACGACAAAGTCGGCCAGGATGTGCCCGACAGTCTCCCGGGATTCCCCTCGTCGGCGACCCTGCTCCCGCTCATTCTCTCTGAGGGTGTTGCCGAAAATCGTATTCCGCTGAAACGAGCCGTTGAGGTCACCTCAACGAACACGGCGAAGGCATTCGATATCTATCCGAAAAAAGGATCGCTCCAGATCGGAACCGACGCGGACCTCGTAATCGTCGACCTCGAGCAGACAAAGACGGTTACTCCGGACCTTCTGCAGGGCGGGGCCGATTACTCGCCGTACGAGGGCCGTGACGTCACCGGCTGGCCAACTCACACGATCGTCCGCGGACAACTCGCGTACGAGCACGGTGATATCGTCGGACAACGGGGACACGGGACACACATCGACCGCCCGATTTGAGCGGGTCGCGCTGAAACACACCGCGACACAGGTGACACCGACGACACACCGGAGACAGCCCCCCGGCGGCAGTGTGGTTGGGAGAAAACCCGACTATGGACCGATGGACACGCCTCATCCTGTCATTGCTTGGGACACTATTATAGATGGAATAGGCGTAATACCACGCCGTTCACGGCGTGGATACGCGCCGTCACAGCGGCAATTCCCGACGGTTGTTCCTCCAAACACCGTCTCTGCAAGCGTCGGCGCACTGGGGACGACCCCAGTGTAGCCGAGTGCCCGACAACTGGCGGTTCGAGTGTCCGCCCACACTGGAAACAGGGCAGGGTGTGCCCCGATGTGGGAATCACACAACAAGCACTGGGCAAATACTCGCAGAGAAAGTCACTCCGAGTTTTCTGGGCAGTTGTCCGGGGATAGGAGTCCCGGCTGGTTGGCACAGCCCGGAGTCTCCCTCTATGACTTGTCCAGCGGATTCCAACCGCAGGCACAAGTGGGAGACTGCAAACCCTCAGATCCCAATCCAGCGGTGCGGTGCCGTGGGATTCGGCCGCGTTCAGGCGGAGGAGGATGTCAATCCTGCTCCTCTTCGGAGAGATACTGATCGACAGCAGTCACGAACTGTATATATCTCTCAACCTCATTCTGGAGAGCATCGTACACGATATCGTCATTGACGATCGGGCCGTACGAATGAGCGAGGACATCTCGAAAGCCAACTGCAGCCTCTAGCTTTTCTTTGAGATCACTGTCGATGACTTCCGGCTCGCGGAGGGCAGTAATCGTGGCCTTCCGATTGCCAGGAACAGCTACGTTTTCTGCACGGAGGATCGTTTCGGCGATGTCGATAACTGCAGCGGTCAGCTTTTCGAATTTCCGTTCGACGGCATCACGTTGCAACTAGTT
>JAQCNK010000035.1 GCA_028275075.1 Haloarcula sp.
CGGAGCGCCGACTCGTAGGCGGCGATGTCCTCGTCGTCGTAGTAGGCGTGACACGCGACCTGTCGGGGCGACCCCGACTCGTCCTTCGTCTCGACCGACTCGAGCGCCGGGTCGACGTGGTCGCATATCGCTTCCCGCTCCGGACACCGTCCCTTGAACCGACAGCCGCTGGGCAGATTGATCGGGTCGGGGATCGATCCCTTGATTTCGACGTGTTCTCGCTCGCGGAACGGATCGGGTTCCGGTGCGGCCCCGATCAGCGCCTTCGCGTACGGGTGGACCGGATCGTTGATGATCCGTTCAGTCTCGCCGGACTCGATGATGCGACCCAGATACATGATCCCGATCCGGTCGCACACCTGCCGCAGCAACGAGAGGTCGTGGCTGATGAACAGAATCGTCAGGTCGAGCTCCTCGTTTAGCCGTTGGAGCAGGTCAAGGACGCCGGCGCGGATCGAGACATCGAGCATCGACACCGGCTCGTCGGCCAACAGGAAATCCGGCTCGAGCACGAGCGCGCGGGCGATGGCGACCCGCTGGCGTTCTCCGCCGGAGAGCTGATGTGGGTAGTTCTCGAACCACGTTTCCGGCGGCGTGAGTTCCGCGCGTTCGAGCGCCTCGATCACCCGTTCGTACCGTTCTTGGCTGTCGCCGATTCCGTGGATCTTCAACGGCTCGACGACCGTGTCGTACACCGTCATCCGAGGATTCAGACTCTCGAAGGGGTCCTGGAAGATGATCTGGACGTCGCGACGGAACTTCTGGAGCTCGGTGCCGCTGATGTCCGTCACGTCGCGTCCACGGAACCGAATCGTTCCGGCCGTCGAATCGAGCAGGCGAATGATCGTCTTGCCGGCCGTCGTCTTTCCACACCCCGACTCGCCGGCAAGACCGACAATCTCGCCCGTCTCGATCTGGAGGTCGATCCCGTCGACGGCGCGCACCTGTTCGTTGCTGCCGAACAGCCCGCCGATGAGCCCTTGGTCGGTGTTGAAGTACTTTTTCAACCCCTCACACTCCATGATGTACTCCGTGCCGCCGTCGGGCGCGGGCGATTTCTCAGTCATCGCTAACCCCTCCGGAGGCAGCGGTGTCGGATCCGGTCTTGTCCCACGTTTCTCGCTCGCGTGACTCCTCGCGCATCCGTGCGATCGACGCGTGGTGATAACACGCCGACGCGTGGTCCTCGCCGACCGACTCCAGCGGCGGATGATCGGTCTCACACTCGGCGGTGGCGAACGGACACCGTTCCATGAACCGACAGCCGTCCGGCAGGTCGGCGATGTCCGGCGGACTGCCGGGGATGCTGATGAGGTCTGACTGGTCGCCCCGAAGCGTGGGGAAAGCGTTCTGTAACCCCAGCGTGTACGGGTTGTACGGATTGTCGAAGATCTCCTTGAGATTCCCGTACTCCATTAGTTTTCCCGAGTACATCACGCCGAGGCGGTTACACGTCTCCGCAATGACGCTGATATCGTGTGAAATGATGATCACCGAGATCCCGAGCTCGTCGCGCAGCTCCTTCAGCCGCTTGAGGATCTGGTCTTGAACAATGACGTCGAGCGCCGTCGTCGGCTCGTCGGCGATAATGAGGTCGGGGTCGAGCGCCAACGACATCGCGATGTACGCCCGTTGCTTCATCCCGCCGGAAAACTGGTGTGGATAATCGTCCATCCGGTCCGGGTCGAGCCCGACCACCTCGAACAGCTCGGCCACTCGCTCGCGCGCTTCGTCGGTGGCGACGTCGCGATGGGCCTGAATCGCCTCGACGATCTGGTCGGATATCCGGTGGACCGGATTGAGTGCGTTCATCGCGCCCTGACTGATGAGCGAGAAGTGCTCCCAGCGAAGCGCGTCGAGTTCGCGTTTCGACAGCGCTGTGAGCTCGACACCGCGGAACCGGACGGAGCCGGAGTCGATGCGGCCGTTACTCGGCAGGAGACTCAACACCGCCTGTGCGACCGTGCTCTTTCCACAGCCGGACTCTCCGACGAGGCCGAAAATCTCGTTTTCGCTGACTGAGAAGCTGATGCCGTCGACCGCGGTGAGGTCGCCGCCGCTCGTCGAGTACTTCACGACGGCGTCCTCGACGGCCAAAAGCGGTGCGTCGTCGTCGAAATCGAAGGTCGCTGTTGCTTGTTTCATCTTATTTTTCCTGTAGCTGCGGGTTGACAACTTCCTCGTATCCGCGGCCGACGAGATACGCGCCCATCACCACGAGGGTGATAGACACGCCCGGCGGAATCGTCCACCACCAGGCCTCTCCGAACGACTGGGTGACGAACGCCCGCTGAAGCATTACGCCCCACGAGGGAACCGACGGGTCGCCGAATCCAAGAAACGCCACGCTCGCCTGCGCGACGATGGAGTATCCCACCGCGATGGCGGCGTACAACGCCGACAGCGGGATCACGTTCGGGAGGATGTGAACCGTCATGATCCGGAAGTCCGAGGCGCCGGTGGCCTCTGCGGCCTCGACGTACGGCCGTTCGCGGACGGTCAACACCTCCGATCGGATCACCCGGGCGGTCGAGAGCCAGTACAACAACGCGACCCCGAAGATGATGTTCCAGACGCTCGCGCCGAACACCGTCGCCAGCACAATCACGAACGGGATGAACGGCAGACCGTAGAGAATGTCCACGAGCCGCATCACCACCTCGTCGATCCAGCCGCCATAGTAGCCGGCCACGATGCCGACCGTCGTTCCGATGACGGCCACCATGAACGCGCCCAACAACCCGACGAACATCGCGATTCGTGACCCCAAAAGCAGCTGGGAGAGCACGTCGTATCCCGCGTCGGTCGTCCCGAGCGGGTGCGCGAGCGTCGGCGGTCGGAGCGACGCCCACGACCCGTCGGGCATGTAGATCCGCTCGTACGGTCCGTACGGGATAATGTACGGCGATATCACCGCGAGCAGCAGGTAAAACAGGACGATCAACAGCCCTGCCACCGCCAGCCGCGACTGGACGAACAACTGCGCCTGCTCCCGGCTCGACCGCTTGAGGTTCTGGAAGAACCGGCGCCAGCCCTGCTTTGTCCGCGTCGATTCTGCCATGGCCCGCTCGCCCATATCTGTCTTTTCGCTCATGTTAGCTCTCACCCAGTCTGACCCGGGGATCGAGGTACGTATACGCGAGGTCCGCGACGAAGTTCATCGTGATGACGATGACCGACAACAGGGTGAACGCTCCCTGTGCGACGGGATAGTCGCTCCGCAGCGACGCCTGAACCATCTCGCGTCCCAATCCGGGCCACGAGAACACCGTCTCGATCAACACCTGTCCGCCGACCGCGAACCCAATCGCGATGGCGAACGCCGTCACGACCGGCAGAATCGCGTTGCGAGCCGCGTGAACGAACAGTACCCGACGGCTAGTGAGCCCCTTGGCGCGCGCCGTATCGATGTACGTCTCCGAGAGAACCTCTAAGAGGTTGTTGCGCATCAACAACAACGGGAGCCCCGTATAGTACGTACACAACGTGAAGACGGGCAACACCAGGTGGTAGAGGAAGTCGGGGCTGAGGAATTTTTGTACGGTAGTCTCGTAGCTCGCTCCCGTGCTTCGCATCCTCCCGATGGGGAATATATCAAGCTGGAAGCCGAACACATAAAGCACGATCATTCCCGTCCAGAACACCGGCATCGAGCGAACGAACAAGACGACGACCATTCCGGCGCGTTCCTTCGTCGTTCCCCGGACCCAGCCGAGCTGTGCGCCGAGGTAGGTTCCGAGGGTGTACGAGATGGCAAACGCCGTCAACATCAGACTCATCGTGTTCAGGAAGCGGTCCGCGATGAGCGACGACACCGAACTGCCGTAGTAGAACGACTGACCGAAGTCGAGCTGGACCACGTTCTCCAGGTACCGGAGATACTGCCGCCACAGCGGATCGTTCAGACCATACTGTTCGATGATGGCCTGTCGTGCCGCTTGGCTCATCCGGGGGTTCGTGAAGGCCGCCATCGGGCCGCCGGGAACCTGCCGGAAGAGGAAAAACAGGACCGTGATGACGGTGAAAAGCGAAAGCACCATCAACACGAGCCGTCGTGCGATGTATCGTTTGTTAACCATGTGTAATAGAAGCTGGTGTGAACTCGGGGAGACGTCCGCGGGTCGGCGCGTTCACTTCCCGGTCATTCCTTCCGGGTAGTAGATGTTCCCGTCGCTGTCCCACACGTAGCCGGCGTCGGCGAGAATCGTCGTCGCCTCCTCGATTCCGCCGTCGAAGCGCGTCGTCTCCTCGTTGTGCCAGAAGCCGAGCGAGGGGTTGATAAACGAGTACGCCTCCTGGCCGTAGCCGTCGAACGCCTCGTTGATGATCGTCGACTGACTGGCTCTGACCACTGCGTTGAACGCCTGCCGCATGGGGACGTGATCGAACGGCGGCCGCTGACAGTTCACCCACACCGACTGGCGACCGGTTCCGAGCGTCTCAACCGCGCTCAGGAAATCGTTCTCCTCAACGGTCTCGGCGAGCTGCTGAGTGTCGCCGAACCAGTAGTCGAGCAGGTCGTAGTCGCCGTTGATCATCGCCTGTTGTTCGGCGTCGCTCGTCGACAACGGCCGCTGAATCCGCGCGTCTATGTTTGGCGCCATGAAGTGGTCGTCGAACGCCGGCATTTCGAAGCGCGACCCTTGGTCCCACGTTCCCCACTGGAACGGACCGGAGCCCACAGCGGGCCTGTCGTCGTTGATCGTGATCCGCCAGGGCTGCTCTGTGGTGCCCGTTTCTTCCATCAGCTGCGTCCAGTAGTGTTCGGGCAGGATCGGCACGATTCCCGCGGTCGTCTTGATGAACGGGACGTACGGTTCTTGAAGATTGATCGTCACGGTGTACTCGTCTACCTGTTCGACGCTTTCGACGACCTGAACGACGTTGTTGAGGTACGCCGGCGGCTCCAGATCGAGCATCATCTGGTACGTCCAGACGACATCGCTCGCGGTGACTGGCTCCCCGTCGTGGAACGTCATGTCCTCACGGAGCTGGAACGTGACCGTGGTGTCGTCCTCAAACTCCCAGTCGGTCGCCGCCCACGGCTGGGCCTCCAGGTCCGGTCCCGTCCGGATGAGGAAGTCGTGCATGAACCGGGTCGGCGTCCAGTTCCGACTCGGGCCGATCGCGTTGGCATTGATCGGATTAAGCTGGTCGGAGGGGTCCCAGTTGTTCGTAACGATGGTTTGTCCCTCCTCGTTTTTCGGCTCGATCTGGGTGTAGTTCCAGATGTTGCGGAGCCCGGTAGGGGTCACGACGACGGAATCCTCCTCAAACCGGTCGCTGTTGAAGGCGTAAAAGTACTCGTTGTGAAGAAGCTGGTTTTCAGGCCGTTGTTCGCCGATAATATCTTGTGCCTCGTACACGAGCTCCTGTCTGGTTTCCCTGTCTCGCTCCTGTCGCTGCGCGTAGGCCACCTCGTCGTACTCCTCGCTCGAGAAGCCTGTCCAATTCTGCGATCCGTCCGTCGCGAACCGCGGCACGATGATGCTGTCCGGCTCTCCGTTGTTCGGACTCCAGCGGTACGTGACGAGATCGTACTCGCCGGCCTCCTCACGCGAGGCGACTACCGTCGCCTCCACTGGGTCAGTTACCGTCGGAATCCCCATCTCGTCGGTGAGCCGCCCGTCGAGGTACTGGTTCGCCTGATACCGACCCGGATTGTACTGTTCCGTGTACGCCAGATGGATCACGTCACCCATCATGCGTTCCTCGGGAACGTCGTCTTCGATCACGCGGGCGTCGGATCCCTGTGAGCCGCCACCCCCGCCGCCACCTTCGGTGGTCGTTTCGCCTCCGGCACATCCGGCGACACTAATGCTTCCGATGGCTGCCCCAGCGGCACCCATCTTCCGCATGAAGCTGCGTCGGTTGGTAGACATACACAGTAGCCCATATTAACTCCCGGTGTTATAGCCACCCCCAAACTATGGAGGGATACCGAGCGGACCACGGGGTTCCAACTCACATTACCATACGAACACACGGAAATACCCGGTTCTACACGGTTTTGACCGGTCCGATCGCCTGACTCTGTCTTCACGTCGGATCCGACGGCCATCGGAAGCCCGAACTGTCACCGGAGGTACGCGTTCAGAATCGTGAGGCTGGTATCGAGGTCTTCGACCGCCTCGTTGTGGGCGTCTATCGCGTCACGAGCCCGTTCGAACTCCGGCTGTGGGTCCGCCTCGAGCGACTCGAGGTCGGCGTCAGCCGATTCCAGCTCCGACAGATTCGTCTCGACCGCCTCGAGCGCGGCGCGCATCGCGTCGTGGAACTCTCGGAGGTGTTCGTTGTGCGCCCGCAGCTTCTCGACCGTCCGTTCCCGGTGGCGCACCGCCTGGTCGACGGTGAGAAACTCGGTGCGCTCGACCAGCTCGTAGATGTTCCCCTGCTCGGCGTCCAGTTCGGCGGCGAGTTCTTCGAGGGCCGTCCGCTCGGCGGCGATGGCTTCTCGCGTTTGGGGAAACGATTCCGCTTCGCCCGCCTCGTACGCCTCGAACTCCTCGCGAAACGTCGACTGGCGGGTCTCGTCGCGGTCTCCGACCGCCTCGGCGGCGTCGATGATGTCTTGTAATCCCATACGACCACCGGTACTGATGGACACGCTTCAATGTGCGTTTTTGCCGAAGGGTTTAAAATCTCGACCCGACATCGCGGAACATGACTCTTCGTGCCACTCCACGGCGCCGTCGTCGCGGACGGTCAGCAGAGGCGATTCGGTCCGGACCGCGCCGTCACGGAACTGCCCGCCGCCGACGCTGGGAGACCCGGTTACGGTCGGCAGACGCGGCCGCCGCGAGCGTCAAGGGGCTCGCTCCGGAGCGTGAGCCGTGACCCGAAGCGACGCCGACCGAGACGAGTACGCGGACTGGGAGCCGCCTCGCGGCTCCGACGAGGCGGTCAACGGAGACGCTCCGACCGACGCCGACGAACTCACCCCCGCGGCGCTGCGCGAGCCGCTGGCGCGCGACCGGCTCCGTGACCGACTCGGCGTCACGCCACGACAGTGGTACGTCATCGAAACGTTCCTGCTCGTCGCTCCGTACCCGGTATTCGTTCTGGTGTATGTCACGCTCGAGGTCAACGAGACGGCCTTTCTGGCGGTCACCCTCGTCTACTCGCTCGCCGCGACGTACGTCGGACTGCTTTCTTGACGGCGTTGCCGCCGATACCCTCACTTAGACGGTGGCACACTTTACCCGCCGGTGCTCGTTGGACCGACCGATGAGCTACGAGTACGTGCTTCAAAACGGCCGAATCGTGGACGGCACCGGCTCCCCGTGGCACCGCGGCGATGTCGCGATCGCCGACGGCCGGATCGCCGCGGTCGGCGCGGTCGAGGCGGACGGGGCCGTCGAGGTCGACCTCGACGGCGACGTCGTCGCGCCGGGATTCATCGACATCCACACCCACTCGGATTTCACCCTGCCGGCGAACCGGGACGCCCACAGCAAAGTCAGACAGGGCGTGACACTCGAGATCGTCGGCAACTGTGGGACAAGCGCGGCGCCGCGATACGGCTCCGCGTCCCGCTCTGTCGACGACTGGTTCGCGAGCAGGGGGCTCGACGACGCGGTCGACCCCACGGCGTGGGAGTCGATGGCCGGCTACCTCGAGTACCTCGCGTCGGACGGCGTCTCGCTCAACGTCGGGTCGCTCGTCGGACACGGCAACGTCCGCGCGGCCGTCGTCGGCTACGAGGACCGTGCTCCCTCGCCCGACGAACTCGA
>JAQCNK010000037.1 GCA_028275075.1 Haloarcula sp.
CCGAGCAGCTCTCCACAGCGGGGGTTGCGACGGGCGGATTCAACGCCGCCAACGGCTTCCTGACCGACCACTGGGGATACGACCGTGGGTTCGACGAGTTCGAGCCGTTCGTCGACGGCAGCGGCTTTCTGGCCAGACATCCGACCATCCAGGGGTGGGTGCAACTGGGTACCTCGCCGTTCCGCCGGGCAGCGGACATTCTCGGCGGTGGTGACGACGACCGTCCGGTCGCCGACGCGTCCCGAATGGGGAAGCTAGAGGACAACGCGACGGAGTTTATTGAGACGGCTGATGAGGAGTTCTTCCTGTGGGTTCACTACATGGACACACACACTCCCTACGTCCCGGCCCCGAGACATCTCCGAGAAGTTTCGGACACCCACTTTGGCCTGTTCCGAATGCTCGGGTCGCACTTCCGGACGGGAATGGGGTGGGATGTCGATGAGCGCACGCTCGGGACGCTTCGGACGCTGTACGACGGCACCGTCAGGCAGGTCGACGCGAGTGTCGGACGGCTGCTGGAGACGCTTGCGGCCCAGGGTCTCGCGGATGAGACGGCCGTCGTCGTCGCGGGCGACCACGGCGAGGAGTTCCTAGATCACGGTCATCTCTCCCATTACCCCAAGCTCTACCGTGAACTCGTTGACGTACCGCTGTTTATAAACCACCCCGATGGTGAGTCCGGGACGGTCGACCAGCCAGTCGGTCTCGATGTGATTCCGCCGACAGTGTGTGAGCTTCTGGGCGTGGCACCGGCCGACGCTTGGGCGGGTGTCAGCGTCGCCGGCACCCTTGATGGCGCGGACGTTGCGGACCGCGGACCGGTCGTCTCGGTTGCGGTTCGGGGCGACAGCGTAACCACCCAGCCGATTCCCCGCCATCGCGGCGATGGCGAGTTACTCGTCAGCGCCCGCGACGCCCGTTGGACGTACATCGAACACACCGTGTCGGGCCACTGCGAGCTGTACGACCGACGGGACGACCCCGAGGAGCACCGTGATCTCTGTGCCGAGGAGACCGACGGCACAGCCCCGCCGCCGGTCCTCGATCGGCTGTCGTCGGCCGTCGCCGACCACGTCGATCGCCTCGATTCGGCGCCCGAGGACGGCCAACGCGAGCAATCCGGCGGGGAATCCGACGAGATAACGGCACGTTTAAACGCGCTTGGATATAAGTAATGTCGCATGTCGTTTGGCGTCGCCACGCCGCCACGCCGGGAGCGGCTCGTTCGGTTCTTTCTCGTCGGCTGTACGGCCGCGAGCATTCAGCTTGCGCTCCTGTGGCTGTTCGTGGACCTCGGTGGCGCAAACTACCTCGTCGGTGCCCTCGTCGCCATCGAGCTGACCATACTGTTCCAGTACGTGCTCAACAACGCGTGGACGTTCCACCGGTCGCGTCACTCTTCGGCCCGCGAGTACGCCATCGGGCTGGGGAAGACGAACCTCGTTCGGGGGACGGCCATCCCGTTGCAACTGGGCATCCTCTATGTTCTGGTGACAATGGGCACCGCTGAGTACCTCATCGGCAACGCTGTCGCGGTCAGCGTTACGGGACTGTATCGGTATGCACTCGACTCCGCCTGGACCTGGAACTAGGCGTTTTTACCCCGGGCGACCGCAGACGAGCCATGGACGATTCGGTACGTGTCGGCGTCGATGTCGGCGGGACGTTCACCGATGTAGTGCTCGTCGGACCCGACGGGCTGACGACGGCGAAGGTTCCCTCGACGACGCCACAGCACGAGGGTGTCGTTGCAGGTGTCGAGGCGGCCTGCGCGGCCGCTGGCGTTGCACCCGCTTCCGTCGACCGGTTCCGCCACGCGATGACCGTCGCGACGAACGCGTTGCTGGAAACAAGGGGAGCCGAGACGGCGCTGGTAACGACTGCCGGTTTTGGTGATGTTCTATCCATCGGGCGGCAGGCTCGGCCCGATCTGTACGACCAGTCAATCGCCCGGGTAGCCCC
>JAQCNK010000047.1 GCA_028275075.1 Haloarcula sp.
CTACTCTTTCCGCTCCTCGCAGTAGTACTAACACTACTGACAGCCGGTGTCAGTGCTAGCTTCGGAGTTCGGCGATGCTCGCTACTGCTAACGGTGCCAGCACTTGCAGTCGCTGTTCCGCTCGGGCTGTATGCTTTCGCCCGGGACACGTTTGTATGGGGAGGGCGACGGTATCGTTGGCACTCGAAATTTAGTGTTGAGGTGTTGAACGAGTAACGTTCCTTGAGCCAGCTTGATAGGCACAAATCGGTATCTGTCAACTATGCTTAATTCTATGACTGGTCGATAGATAACGATATGCTACCGTCAGAACGTGCAACACACGTGCGCTGTGTTACCTGAATATTTGTATTCGATTTGTACCCGTTTCTCTCGCGCTACCTCGTGGTAGCAGGTCTCTTCAGGAAAAGCTGGTCGTGATTATCGCGTTAATCTATCCTGGCTGTCGAATCACTAGTAATATTAGGGCATACAACGAATAGTATATTGTGACTACAGGTCAGTGCTACCTGTGCGGAGAAACATACACGAAACGCGGGATGAATCGGCATCTCCGGTCTTGTCTCCCATCATCGGCAGACGGATTTCCTTCTATTGTCCTTCGGATTAGTGGCACTCATCGTGGCAACTACTGGATACATCTGCTCGTTGACCGGGAAACAACTCTGTCGGCACTAGACTCGTTCCTGCGGGACTTCTGGGTTGAGTGCTGTCACCATCTCAGCAGCTTTGAGATCGGAAACGTTGACTACAGTAACGATAATCCAAGTGCGCTCGGAGCAGAGCCACAGCGAGGGAAGTCGATGGATATCTCGCTGGGAGATGTGCTGGACCGCCACACTGTTGAGGAGTTCTCTTACGTCTACGACTGGGGGTCAAGCACTCATCTCACCGTCTCAGTCGTCGAAATAGGGAGTTGGATGCTGTCGACGATTGACTCCGACAGTGAGGAAGACACTTCAACGGGGTATCAAGGGCTGTCACTACTGACGCGAAACGAGCATCCCCAGCGAGAGTGTACGTCCTGCGGCGACCCTGCTGACCAGATTTGCCAAGGATGTCTGAGGCGTCGTGGCCCTGATGCGTTGTATTGTCACGCGTGTGCCGACGACCACGATTGTAAACGCCCACAATTCCTACCAGTAGTTAACTCGCCACGATCAGGAGTCTGCGGATATACAGGGTGAGGATTCACCAATCGAGATAACAGAGTTACTCATCAACGGTCCAGACAGTTGCTGGGTCAAAAATCAGGTAGGCATCAGCGTCAGACGTGTCGTTCGGATGTGCACTATGTAGTATCAGTGAACCTTGCTGGGCGTGTAAGTTGTCGAGATCGTCGACCCACTCTTGTGCTGCCGTTTCGCTCTCGAAGCTGAAGAGTTTATTAGCGTATTTCTCAGGGTTCAAGCCTGTCGACTCAAACACAGACTGTTTGATCGTGACCTGAAAGCTGTCAGTCATATGCTCTGTTTGGAAGTTACTGCTCCGTCTTATTCATGTTCGAGTGTGTCATAGATTTCCGCGTGGCGGCGTCGGTCAAGTTTCCCCATTTCGAGGGCGATTTCACGTCGTTTAGCATCACTCTCAGCGGCCCGGTACCGCTCGTACAACTCGCGGACCTCGTCGTCGCCCGTCCCCGAGGAATCTGTGCTGGACGCCATTACAGTACCAAACATACAGAGCACGTCTATTTATTAGTTGGGTCCAGCACGGGAATGGAAGTAGATAGCTGCAGTCTCTGTGTCCACAGTTACTTCATCGATAGCGAACCGGTGCAAGGGGGGTTGAAGATCGTCGGTATTCCATTGTCTCCACCGCGTGTTTCCGCTTGTCCTGAAGGTGTCTTTCAAATGACGCCACCAGGGATATCGATCAAGCACGTGCCACTGTGAACCAGTTTGGTCATGGGAGCAGATTATCGTCAAGAATGTCGCTGCAATCAATCGGAATCCCCTCCCACGCGGCTTTCACTGCGCTGTATCCAGTCCAGCCTTCTCGTTCCAACAGCTCCCCGCACGCTTCGGAGAACTCTCGACGAGAAATGAGGTCGTTGTCGTAGAGAATGTAGAACAGAAACGGCGGTGTCACAACACGAATATCTCCGTCTTGATCGTCGGCAGCGCGGCGAATCGATCGCCGGCCCGCCGCGTCCATCAAGATAACATAGTCGATAGTTGCCGAATTTTGAACCACTTCCTGCCGGAGTGATTCCTCGCCGGCGTCCGCTCCATGAGGGCGGGGTACGCTCGTCACTTGAGTGAGCGGTGTGTCGTCATCTGAAAGCGCCGCAAGTGCAGCACGGCTTCCGTGATGAAGCCGATACGGGCGGCTTCCTTCAGGCGCGTTCTCGCGTGTCTCCTCGGTGTGTCGCTCTAGCTCTTGTTTACATACGTTTGTGGTTGTGAGGCCAACATTGTCGATTATGTGGGCCCACAGAGAGCTATTCGCAACGGCAACCAGCGTATCCGTATCGACGAGAATCGGATACCGTGTGTCGCCACCGGCCATTTAGACGAGATAGTCGCTGGTGTCGCCCTCAGTAGCCTCGCGGAAGGCGTCAGTGTCCTCTTGGAGCAAATCGAACTCATCGCCGAGAAGCACGCGAGCAGCGTCCTCCGAGATATCGCCCGCAGAGTAGCGCTCGTAAATCGCGATTTTGTCGTCGTCAGTCATCGCTCGCCGAAGCATCTCGGTAAGCCCCTCACGTCCGAGTTCGCTGATATTGATGCCACCAAGATGGACGGAATCCAGTTCGTTTGCCGCCTCCTTGAGCGGGCCAGCGCGGAATTTAATCGTATCGTCGAGCGATTCTTGACTCATAGTAGGGAGTATGGAGGCCGGTCGGATAAGTTGTTCTCCCTTGTGGGAACACATGGGTACAGTTTCGGCTCGTTCTCTTTGGCTGATTAGCAGTGGTATCCCTCCTCAACGAGTGTCTGAAAATAACTGGTCGTGATTATCGCAGCATGCTCGACCGAGCAGACCAATAATCCGTGCAGCAGAGCCTGTCCGAAAAACAATTTTCGCGCCGATTTCACGACCTTAGACGCCGCTATAGACTTTATTAAACAGATTTTCCGGCAAAATAGACATTTTTCGGACAGGCTCAGCAGACGCCTATCTGCGGGAGATTCGAGCGTCCAGATCTTATCGAGGAACCCTGGAAAATGCAGTGGCTGGATGGGTCATCTGTGCCGGCCTATACGGGTCGACAGAACGATTGATAGAATTCGGCTCGCCAGACCCCGGCGAATATCTATCAGGGCTTCTGTCGACCCGTATACCAGTTCTTTTTCAGTCAATACGCCTTCGTGCGATTTTGGCACCACTCTGTCTGGGGTCCAAATCGCCGTTTAAGCTACCGTCACAGCGTCTCAGACCGATTGGTAGGTCCATCTGTAGTCTCTCCTATCGGTCCTGAAAAATGGGAGACGGCGGTAGGATTGGTATGCGTGGGACCGGATTCGAACCGGCGGACCCCTACGGGACAGCGCCCTCAACGCTGCGCCGTTGGCCTGGCTTGGCTACCCACGCTCGTTCCGTCTTACTGCGTTACTTCGTATCCCGTGGTCGAATAAAAGGGCTTTCGTTTGTGTCCCGCTCCGCCAGTGATTCTCATCCTACCGAACCGGACGTTTCAAATATGACGAACCCGCTACCGGGGGCATGGCCAAATACTCGACCGGCAGCGGAGGCGACAGCGCCGGCGGCAGCTGCGAGCTCTGCGGCGCCGACGGCGACACAAAGACCGCCAGCGTCGCCGGGGCGACGCTGGAACTCTGTCGCGACTGCGCACAGAACCACGGGGAGAGTGATGGGGGCCCCAAAACCAGCGACTCGTCTGACGAGCAAGACCGAAAGCGTCGCGCAGCACAAAACACTGCGAAGATGCGGGATTCGCAGTCCGCCGACACCTCCCATTGGGAGGACGGCGCCGACTACGACGCCGACCAGCTCCCCTATCTTGTCAGCGACTACGGCACCCGCGTCACCGACGCCCGACAGGATGCGGGGCTCCAGACCAGCGAACTCGCCGACGAGTTGGACCTCTCTGAAGACGACATTCTCGCTGTCGAGCAGGGTCGTGCAGTCCAGGCCAACGTTGACGGTTCGACCATCATCGCTCTCGAAGAGCGCCTCGATATCGAACTCGCGGATTCTCGCTGAGCGGTCTTGAGAACGCTGTCGAAGCACATTTGCTGGCTGCAGGTGTAGTGGGTATCATGACCCACGACGCTGTCGTTTACGATCTCGACGGGACCCTTGTGGACCTGGCGGTCGACTGGGGTGTTGTCACCCGCGATGTTGCCACCGTTCTCCGGGACCACGAGGTCGAACCGGATACTGTGAGCCTCTGGGAGATGCTGGAACTCTCGGAGAGGACTGGCCACCGGGAAGTCGTCGAAGCGACCATTACTGAACATGAATGTGCTGGCGCGCGACAGTCACAGCGGCTGGCTCTGGCTGACGGGTTGCCCCACGACGTTCCGGTAGGTGTCTGCTCGCTCAACGCCGAGGCGGCGTGCCGTCTGGCGCTGGATGTCCACGAGATCGCGCCCGCCGTCGGCCCGGTTGTCGGACGCGATTCGCTCGGCTCGGAGAAGCCCGACCCCGAGGGGTTGTTATCCGTCGTCGACGACCTCGGCGTTGCCCCTGGGGCCACGGTGTTCGTCGGCGACTCGGAGCGCGACGCGGAAACTGCACGACGGGCTGGCACCGACTTTGCCTGGGCAAGCGGGTTCGATCAGCGCCGGTATCGGGCGTAAAGATAGACGGCGGCCCCAGTCAGTATCCAGAGGACGGCACCGACGCGGACGGCGAACATCGCCCGGTCCGTCCACGTCGGGAGCGCTGTCACGAGGGAGGCGGCGGCGACGATGGGCGAGCCGAAGAGGATTGTCGTCACGAACGTGACCTGCATCACCCAGCCGAAGTCGACGCCGTCGGGGTCCGTTTGCTCGACTGCTGGCACGCTCACCCGTTCCGGCCGGTGTTGCAAGGCGGTTGCGATTTCTCGCTCTGACCGACCCTTATTTTACGGGCCGTCGCAAATCGGGAGCTATGACCACCAAAGAGGAGATGCCGGAGATACCGGTCGTCTGCACGGCTTGCGAGACACGTACACAGGTTTCCTTCGACGACGTGGAAGCGGCCGTAAAGCGACACAATGACACGCTCCACGATGGCGAGTCAGTCGCACAGGTCGACCCGGACGTGCTGGACGCGCTGACTGACCAACTGGGCCGAGAGATGGGACTGTTCGACAACGACCCGAACACGTAATACCCAGGAGCGCCCGGCCACGCACATGACTACCGTTCGGGACCTACAGGCGATGGCCGGTGACGAACAGATTACGATGCTGACGGCCTACGACGCCGTGACGGCGGGACTCGTCGAGGCTGCCGGGGTAGATATCATCCTCGTCGGTGACAGCGTGGGTAACGCTGTGCTCGGCCACGAGGACACCCTTCCTGTGACAGTCGACGAGATTGCTTCCCGGGTCGGCGCCGTGGCACGGGGAACCGAAGACGCGCTGGTCGTCGCGGACATGCCGTTCCTCTCGTTTGGCGTTGACGGGAGCAAGAGCGTGAGCAACTGCGGTCGAATGCTCAAAGAAGAGGGGGCCAACGCCGTTAAACTGGAGTCGGGCCCCCACACCGTCGAACTGACCCAGCGACTCACCGATCTCGGTATCCCGGTGATGGCCCATCTCGGACTGACACCCCAGAGCGTCAACCAGACCGGCTACACGCAGCAGGCGACCGACCGCGAGGAAGCGACGGAGATTCTCGAACTCGCGCGGGCACACGAAGACGCCGGCGCGTTCGCACTCGTCCTCGAACACGTCCCCGCGAACCTCGCGGCCCAAGTGACGGAGGCGCTCGATATCCCGACCATCGGTATCGGTGCCGGCAGTGACTGCGACGGGCAAGTGCTCGTCTTCACTGACGTGGTCGGGCTGGCGGATTCGTCACCCCCCTTCGCCGAGCAGTTCGGTGACGTTCGAGGGGAGATCGAGACTGCCGTCAGTGATTACGTCGAGGCTGTCGAGTCCGGCGAGTTCCCCGGCCAGCAACACGCCGATACGGCTGAAAACGTAGACGATCTCTACTGATACTGCCGGCGATACGAACTGAAGGAATTCATACTATCAGGGCTTCTGTCGACCCGTGTATGCGACCTCCGAAACGGCTGATGACCGCCACCCGAATCCTTATGCAGCCGTCAACTGATATACTATCCGTGGTTTACGATACAGGTAACACGACGGTCGACGACGCGGTACGTCGCGTACTGGACGGAGAGCAACTCGACCGGCGGGACGGCCTGGCCCTTATCGCCCAACCAGTCGACGAACTCGCCGCAGGTGCCGACGTGGTCCGCTCGCGACTGGGTGATGGCACTGTCGACGCCTGTTCCATCGTGAACGCGAAAGCCGGCAACTGCGCGGAGGACTGTGGCTTCTGTGCGCAGTCAGTTCACTTCGACACCGGCATCGACAACTACGGCTTCCTTGGCCCGGAGAAGATACTGGAAGCCGCAAAGCGGGCCGAACGGGACGGTTCCCAGCGGTTCGGTATCGTCCTTGCAGAGAAAGGTGTATCGAAGGAACAGCGCCCGGAAGAGTGGGAGGAAGTCTTAGAAGCCATCCGACTTGTCCGCGACGAGACGGACGTGGAGGTCGACGCCTCGTTAGGAATCCTCACCGAAGAGGAGGCGGCGATTCTGGCCGAAGAGGGGTTGAACCACTACAACCACAACATTGAGACCTCGCCCCGGTACTTCCCCGAAATCGTCCAGAGCCACGGCTTCGAAGACCGCGTCGAGACGCTGCAGATCGCAAAGGAGGCAGGTATGGACCTCTGTGCCGGCGTCATCCTCGGAATGGGTGAGTCCCCGACCGACCGTGTCGACGCGGCGATGGCGTTACAAGACATCGGCGTTTCCTCGCTGCCGGTCAATATCCTCAACCCTGTCGAGGGGACGCCACTGGCCGAGCGCGGTCTTCCCGATATCACGACCGAGGCGGTCATCAAGACCATCGCCGTCTATCGGCTACTCCACCCCGAGGCCCGCGTGCGGTTGACCGGTGGCCGCGAGGTTAACCTCGATACGGACGGGCAGGTCGCCGCGCTGGAGGCCGGCGCGGACGGTATCCTTACCGGAGATTACCTGACCACGTCGGGCCAGTCCCCGGCCGACGACATCGAAATCGTTGAGCAGGCGGGATTAGAGCCGAACACGGCCGCCAACGACTTCGATCCCGACGCGGTCAAAGCGCGACGTGGTGAAGAGAACGGCCCCAAGACTGCGGCAGGCAGCGCACAGAGCACGTCCGAGTTGGAGTCCGACAACTGAGACTGGCGGTTGTTCGTTTTACTCAGAGAGCCCGAGCAGCGACGGAACGTCAACGCCGTCGCCCAGTAGCTCCTGCATCCGAGCGACCGTCTCTGGGTCCCGAGTCTGTCCCGAGTGGAGCACATCTTCGACGCGGTCGATAGTGGTCCGGGTGTCGGACTGGACGAGTAAGATCGGGACATCCTCGGTCTCAGCGCGACCCATAACGGCGCTTGCGGGCCTGAATCCGCCGGTGAGCAACAGCGCTTTGATACCTGAGGCTTCCAGTGCGGCGGTATGGACATCCGAGCGGTCACCGCCACTGACCATCACCGCGTCGCGCGTTCGGCGGAACTGATCCAGTGCCTTGCTGCCGCCCATCGCGCCGACAGTAAAGCGCTCGACGTGGACATCAGTCGAAGCCTCGCTGGTGAGTACGTCGGCGCCGAGACTGTGGGCGAGATCACTGAGGGTGATACCAGCGAGGTCCTGGACGCGCGGGAGCGCCCCGAACACCGGGACATCGTGCCCCTCGAGGAAGGGGATAACGTCGTCGACCAGTTCGTCCATGTCCGAGTCGGTGACACCGTTGAACAACACGCCGCCGAGGCGGTCGCCCAACTGGTCGGCCGCGGCGAGAACCTCGTCAGCGTCGGCCGGTTTGGTGTAGCCACAGACCAGCAGGACCCGGGCGTCAATTGCCTCGGCAATGTCGGCATCGGTGAGGTCAACAATCTTGCCGGTTTCCAGATCGTCACTCCCCTCGACAAGCATCAGATCGCGGTCAGCCGAGAGTGCCTCGAAGTTCTCGACGACCCGCTCGCGCAGTTCGTCGGGGTCTTCGCGACCACGGACGGCCTCCTTGACAAAGGTCGGCGAGTAGACGATCGGTTCCATCTCATGCATCTCCGCGTCGAGACCCAGCAGTTCGCGGGCCAGCATCGGATCTTCGTCGCGGGTCTTTCCGACCGCACTCTGGAGGCGGGTCCCCTTTGGCTTCATATAGCCGACATCAGAGTCAGCCTCCTGTGCGGCCTTCGCGAGGGCGATGGTGATAGCTGTCTTACCGATTCCTTCTTCGGTTGATGTGACGAGTAGCGTTTCGGTCATAGTTCCTCCTGGTCGAGCGTGAGCTGCAGGTCGACCGCCGTGACGCCGTCGGGCGTCGCGACGAGCGGGTTGATATCCAGTTCGACGATAGCCGGGAAGTCCGTAACGAGCTGTGATAGCCGTTGGACTGTCTCGATAAGGTCGTCCTCGTCGACGGGGTCACGGCCACGGGCGCCGCGCAGTAGCGGAGCGGATTCGATGTCGTCGAGCATAGCACTGGCTTCGGGTTCGCTTACCGGTGCGACCCTGACAGTTGTATCTTCGAGCACCTCCACGAAAATACCACCGAGGCCAAAGAGAAGCAGCGGCCCGAACTGCGGGTCCCGGTTCATCCCGAGGATAGTCTCGGTGCCCGAATCAAGATCTGCCATCTCCTGGACCTGCACGCCCAGGATAGTCGCGTCGGACTGGTAGTTCCGTGCCCGGACGATCAAGTCCTCATAGGTGTCCGGCACCTCCTCGGGCGGGACGCCGACCTCGACGCCGCCGATGTCGGACTTGTGCAAGATGTCCGGGCTAACGATTTTCATCACGACATTCTCACCGATCTCTTCGGCGATAGCTGCCGCGTCACCCGGCGAGTCGACGACGGCACCCTGCGGGGTCGGGATACCGTAGGCGTCGAGCAGTTCCATCGCCTCGACGCCAAGCCGGTTCGTCTCCCGACGGCTCGCGCTCTCAAGAATCTCTCGGGCGCGCTCGCGGTCTACGTCGAACGTGTCCGGGTCCTGGAACTCTCGTTCGGAGATGTTCCGGTACTCAGTCAGAGCGTCCAAGCTACCGACGGCGCGAGCGGGATCGAAATACTGCGGGATGCCCGCCTCAGCGAGTATCTCCTGGCCAGCGCCGACCGATTTGCCACCCATCAGCGTCGTCGCGACGGGTAGCCCACTCATCTGTTGCTGCTCGACGACGACCTCGGCCAGTTCCTCGAAGGAGAGCACTGCAGTCGGGCAGGCGACCACTACAGCCATCGAGACGTTGTCGTCGGCGAGCACAGTTTCCAGCGCCGATTCGAAGCGCTCAGCCGGCGCGTCCCCGATGATGTCGACAGGGTTGTAGATGTTTGCGGCCTCGGGCATCGTCTCCCGAAGTGTCTCGAACGTATCATCCGTGAACTCGGCGAGCGAGAGATCCGAGTCACCGACAGCGTCGGTTGTCATCACACCCGGACCGCCGGCATTGGTGACGATGGCAATCTCCTCGCCGTCGGGCAAGGGCTGGCCCGAGAGAATCTGGGCATAATCGAACAGCTCCTGCACTGATTCCACTCGTAGGGTCCCGGCCTGTTCGAGACCCGCTTCGTAGGCGCGCTCCGAGCCGGCCATCGCCCCGGTGTGCGAAGCGGCGGCCGAGGCCCCGGCGTCGGTCCGACCGGATTTCACGAGGACGATTGGCGTCTCCTGGGTCACTTTCCGGGCTGTGCGGATGAACTCCTCACCGTCATCGATATCCTCCAAATATCCGAGTATAACGTCTGTATCGGGGTCGTCGCCCCACTCCGCGACGAAGTCGCCCTCGTCGAGGATGGCTTTGTTCCCGAGTGAAACAATGTCTTTGAACCCCACGTCTCGTTCGGCTGCCCAGTCGAGCACGGCCGTCACGAAGGCTCCGGACTGGCTCATGAACGAAACGTCACCTGCGTTGGCCATCTCGTTACCAAACGTCGCGTCGAGCCCCTTCGGCGTGGACATCACACCGAGGCTGTTGGGGCCGACGAGATTGAGGTCGTACTCCTCGGCAACCTCGCGGAGTTCCTGCTCGCGTGCGGCGCCGTCACTGCCGGTCTCACCAAACCCAGCAGTGATGACGACGACGTTCCCGATGCCGACCTCACCTGCCTGGCGGATTGCGTCGACCGCGATGTGTGGCGGGACGACGACGACGGCCACATCGACCGTCTCCGGGGAGTCGACGGCCCCGATGTCGTCGTGACAGGGGAGGCCGAGGACCTCGTCGGCGTTCGGATTGACCGCCAGGACCTCGCCCTCGTACGATGCAAGCAGGTTCGACGTGATAGCGCGACCGACAGAACCCTCCGATTCTGACGCGCCGATCACGGCGACCCGTTCCGGCCCAAACAGCGTCGATAATCGTCCCATGCCTCTCGTTCAATTTTTCGATTCCCTGTGGAAATAGCTGCCGAAGCGTCGAGAGTAACAGGCTTAATCACTTACAATTGCGCGTATGCCAACAGCTAGGGTCGCCGCCCCCTGATTCGGGCTGGGCGTTGCCCGACGGTAGCTGTAGGAGGATACTTCACTCTCGCGCCGAAATGACCCCCGATGACGGAGACGGACTTGCTCGCGCCGTTTGATCTGGCGGTGATACGCACGACAGCACAGCACAACAAAATTGAAGAGGCACACCTCCGCGAAGCGCTCACGACCCACCAGCGAACGATGCGGGAAACCCCGGGTGTCGAGGATCTGGTCTACGAGTGGCGCAAGCAGTACGACGATCCGGTGCTCGCCCGGACGCCCACAATGTTTGTTCTCGCCGTTCCGCCGACCGTCTGGGAGGAGTACGCCGAATACCTCGATTTCGAGGATGCGACGCTGGCCGCCGTCACGGCTGTCCATCAGGAGCAGACACTCCGGGCCGAATCCGTCGACCTCTCGGGGATGCCCGAAGACCACGTCGCGATCATTGTCAGTCGGGAGTGACTATACGGGTCGGCAGGACGGTTCATCATAGAACAATAGATTTTAGCAATCATAGAAATTGTTTTTCTAGAAGCCAAGATTTAAGTACACTCCGATGTTATGTAAATATGACAATGGCGACCCAAGAACATGTAGACCGCGAGTTCGGTAGCATCGAGGAGAACGAGCTTCGACTCGATGTCGAGAAGGCCGAACAGATCATCGACGCGCTGAATCAGGACCTCGCAAACGTTTACGTTCTCTACCATCAAGTCAAGAAGCACCACTGGAACGTCGAGGGCGCGGAGTTCCGCGACCTCCATCTGTTCCTCGGCGATGCTGCCGCAAATCTCGAAGACGCCGCCGACGAGATAGCCGAGCGCGCACAGGCACTGGGCGGCACACCCATATCCGGCCCCGCTCAGCAGGCTGAACACGCGTCGGTCGAATACGAGGGGCAGGAGATCTACGATATCCGCAGATCCCTCGAACACGACCTCAGCGTCTACGGCGACATCATCGAAGCCACGCGGGACCACATCGAACTCGCCGAGAACCTCGGCGACCAGGCGACGGCCCAGATCCTCAGAGAGCTTCTGGTCCAAACAGAGGAAGACGCCCACCACATCGAGCACTACCTCGCAGACGATACGCTGGTAAACTGAAACTCGAGAAGAGACAGTAGAGCAGTTCTTACAACCAGCCGTCGACGGTGAGGTCGGTCGCGATCCACCCCTCTTTATTCCCCGACTCGGTGAACACTGTCCTGTCTGTCCGGCTTTCGTGGGCCGTCACCGTCGGCCGGTCTTCGTCGTTTTCTTCTCGGACCCGAACTGTTTCACCTTGCGTGGCCATTAGCGGTTATTAGGTTTGCCTAAAGCAAAAAGGGTTTTGGTACGCCTAATCCTTCGCGGCGGGCTTTTGTGTCCGACGGTCGAAAAGAGCGGTATGGCTGATTCCGAAGAAGACATTTCCGCCCTGCTGTCGGAACTCGTCAGGACGCTACAGGACCTCCAGGCCGAGGTCGAGCCCCGGACCGACCGCGGCCGCCCCCGCCCGCCCACGGCCAAAGAACTGATCCGTTTCACTAGCGACGTAACGATTCCGGCGGCCATCCTCGTCCTGAAGACGAACATTGAAGCGCTGAAACTGCTACGTCGCGCGCTCCGACTGGCTGAAGGCCGTCCGGCGGCGGCGTCGAGTAGCAGCGGTGTCCAGGAGCGCGCCGCGCAGTTGAGTCAGGCGACGCTCGCGCGACTGGACGACGCGCTTTCCGACCTCCAAGGAGCGGTCGAAGGGCGGCCACCGGACTCAGAGGCCCGTGAACTGTTGACCGAGGCCAGACAGCTCCGGGAGTCCATCGCGGAGCAACTGGCCGAGAGTGAGTCAATCGACGGCGACGAGGGCGACGGCATCGAGGGCACTGAAGTCCAGGTCGACGTCGACGCCGAACTGCAGTCCATCAAGGATGATATCGACGACCTGAACGACGGGGGAAGTGAAAACGAGAGCTAATACTGGTGGCTGTAACAAACTGAAGTAATTCGCCACCCCGTGGCGAATATCTTTACTGACTCACAGCCACCAGTATAAGCCACTGACACGGTCGTTCGTGACGATTTGTCGCCGATATACCGGATCGGGTCTGCCAAATCACGGTACTGGGTTACAACTGACCGTATCAGAGATGGTGAGCTTGGGGCATACATAAAATTCAATAAACATAATGTTTTATTATTTTAGAGTTCCTTTCACTCGGTATAGATGCCGAACACAGAGTGTCCACAGTCACGAAGGGCGGAGCTATTCGCTAGAGCTGCCCTGCCGGCACCGTCGGAGAAACGCCGAGCGTCTGTCGAGAACCGCCTCCGGCAGCTCCAGCGTACAGGCGCTATCGACGAGTACGAGAGTACCGGCTGGAAAAAGCGGGTCCCGGTCGCCGACGAGGACTGTCCAGAACGGGGTCGCTACGAGGAGTTCCTTGAGTGGGCGACCGATGCGGGCGCGACGCTGTCGCCCTTCTTCGACACCCGGCTCTGTTACAGCTGGGAGAACGGCGAAAAGCGAACGGAACTGGTCATGCCGGCGCTGTGCCTGGCCATCTACGAGGACGCGGAACTCGTCCAGATCGCCCCGTTCGCCCGTGGGGGGACACCACACTCTATCGAGGAGTGCCTCGACGATCTCGAAGCGGGCCGGGTTCCCTTGCCGACTGGAACCGTCACCATCTCCACGGCAGATTGAGGATGCCAGATATGTACACCGATACGGCAATTACCGGACTCGACACAGGACGCTCAGCAGGTGTACAGCATTATGAGTCACAACAGACGATTAACCGCCGACTCAGACCGGGTCCCAACGGTAGCCGCCCCACTCCGTACTCTCCGGGTTCGCGCTCTTGAGCCCCACGTCGGGGTCACGGAGTTCGTCGACGTACACTGGCTCGACTACGTCACCAGTCGCAACGTCCCCGGTCGTTACCTGCCCGAGCGCGCGGACGAAGGTGTCTTCGAGGTCAAGATGTGAGATATCGAACTCGACAATAGCCAAGGTGTTTGGCTCTCGCACGCCGGGTGGTGTCGCCGTCGACGTCGTCCACGTGACGACCTCGGCGCGCTCCTCTGAGAGGTCCACGCTTTCTTCCTGGGACTCGCCGCAGTCCGGACAGCGCGGGTGGGTCGGATACGATACGTGACCGTTCGGGCAGATGCCAGCATCCAGACTCATTTGCCTGCCTCCATGATTGTGGTGATGACACAGTTTCCGAAGCCGCCGACGTTACACGCCAGTGCGGTGTCGGCCTCGACCTGGCGGGGGCCAGCCTCACCGACAAGCTGTTCGTAGATCTCGACACCCTGGGCGACGCCGCTGGCACCGAGCGGATGCCCCTTCGATTTCAGGCCGCCCGACGTGTTGGTTGGCAGATCCCCGTCCTTCTGGGTCGTACCGTCCATGGCCAGCTCCCAGGCGGTTCCCTGCTCCGCAACGCCGATGCCCTCCAGCTGGAGGAACTCCAAGATAGTGAACATATCGTGCAGTTCCACCACATCGAGATCATCTGGCCCGAGGCCGGCCATCTCGTAGGCCTCCTGGCTGGACTCGACGACACCGCCCATGGTCGTGGGGTCGTCGCGTTCGTGGACCACGTGTGTATCTGTCGCCCCGCCGATACCGGAGATGACGGCGAACTCGTCAGCTATCTCCTTGGCTCGCTCTTCGGTCGTAAACAGCATTGCTGCGCTCCCGTCAGTGATCGGACAGAAGTCGTACAGCCGTAGCGGGTCAGCGATGATGGGCGATTCGAGGGCTTTCTCCATCGTGATCTCCTTCTGAAACTGCGCGTTCGGGTTGTCGACGCCGTTCCTGTGGTTCTTGACTGCGACGCGAGCGAGTGACTCCCGCGGTGCGTCAAACCGCTCCAGATAGTGTCGGGCGGTCATCCCCGCGAAGGAGGGAAGCGTGACACCGTGTTTGTACTCCGCTGGATGCGTGATGGAGGCGATGATGTCCGTTGCCTGCCCGGTGGTCTTGTGGGTCATCTTTTCGCCGCCGACGAGCAGCGTCATCTCGCTGGCCCCCGACGCGACCGATTGCCAGGCCTCGTAGATCCCGGCCCCGCCCGATGAGGACGTCTGGTCGACTCGTTCGCTGTACGCCGGCAACACGCCAAGGTCGTGGGCGAGCGCGTTCATCACGCCACCCTGCCCCTCAAACTCACCGCTTGCCATATTCGAGACGTACAGATGCTCTACTGCCTTCGGTGTGACGCCGGCGTCATCGAGACACTCCTCGCCCGCTTGCGAAAGGAGCTCCTGAAGCCAGGCATCGCGCTGCCCGAACTTTGTCATCGAAGCGCCGATTACTGCGACTCCCATGCGAGAACCGTCTCAGGGGGTCGGTGTATTCGTTACGGTCCGGCATCCACCGTGACGAAATGTTAACACTCGGGCACCGCGACAGAAAGCCCCGCTGGTGGCTCTTGGCCCGTTATGGCGACAGTGAACTCCCAGCCAGTTGCCGTCCGCATCGCGTCGGTGATGCGCGGAGCTACCGCGGTTCGACGAATCAGTTCGACGACGACAGGTAAGACCGGACACCTGTCGACCGACAGCGAGGGCCGATATCCCTTCAGGGTAATCCGCTTGGCGCGCTGGCATCGCCCCTGCGAGGTCGACACAACGGAGTAGTCTGCCAACAGACCGGTCGACCGGAGCGACGACAATGCGTGGGCAATCGGGTCCTCGTCAGTCTCCAGCGACGGTAGCCGGCCCACCGTAGCTACCAAGACTGTCGCCTGCTCGTCGGTGGACAGCCGGTCGTCGAGCGCGTCCGCCGCGTGTGCAAGCATCGTCAGACAGAGCCGCTCCCGATCCGTCGTCCGCTCTGCAGCGTCGAGATAGGCGTTCATTACCGTCCGCTCGACGGGACCGTGGCAGTCCGACAACGTTTCGAACAGTGCCCCGGCGACGCTGTGACAGTATTCGGGGACGGTGTGTGGCGGCTCC
>JAQCNK010000062.1 GCA_028275075.1 Haloarcula sp.
GTGCCCGGAACTTCCACCGTGACGACCTTCGAGCGCGGCGTCATAGCGTCTGTGACGTTCATACTGGCAAGTGCTCCGCCCCGCACCTACTAAGTAGTTAACATCGGCCCTGTCGGCAGTCCCGCCACTTCTTTGGGTGCCAATTCCGGGACCGCCGGTGGATATCACACCCCTGAAGACAGCTGATTCGGTCTCACAGCGACCCCAGACGAGATATACGGGTCGACAGAACGACTGATAGAATTCGCCTCCGCCATCCCGGCGAATATCTATCAGGGCTTCTGTCGACCCGTATAGGTTCTCCATCGGGAAAACAAGCTAACGTGTTTGCTAACAGAAATAGCCACTGTTAGCAAGAAGCCGGTACCACAGATAAGAACGCGATATGCACGCCTAGTGCCTATCAAGCCGTATAATCTACACAGCCACACACTCATTTCAGGTATTGATTTCCAGACCGTTCTAATTGGGTACCTGATAGAAAAATACGGATAGTCCGAGTGTTTCGCAGTCTTTATATATGGGTGTTACATATTGTCATGCATGGAGCCGGATACGGTTGCCCCAGCGCCGGTCGCTGTGGACACGGAGGTTATGGCGTCGGTCGAGCAAGGCCAGACTGATACGTTCATCATCGCGGACGTATCGACGGACAACGCGTATATGACACTCCCGCTCGCAGACGCCGCCTCGCTCCCTGAGTGGCGATAGCCCGCCCTGTCTTCTGCCGTTTCCACCGCTTCCAGTGGGCACGCCGCCCGCAGAAAACAAGCGTTATGCCGCCCCAGTAAGTTCGGTTCGGTATGAAGGTACTCGTCACAGATCCCATCGCAGACCCCGGTCTCGACCGGTTGCGCGAGGCGGGCCACGAGGTTGTCACAGCCTACGATGTCGACGGCGACGCACTACTTGATGCGGTGTCGGACGCCAACGCGCTCATCGTCCGCTCCGGAACTGAAGTCACCGACGAACTGTTCTCGGCGGCTTCCGACCTCATCATCGTCGGTCGTGCCGGTATCGGCGTCGACAACATCGACATCGATGCCGCCACCGAACACGGCGTCATCGTCGCGAACGCGCCGGACGGCAACGTCCGCGCCGCCGCCGAACACAGCGTCGCGATGGCCTTCGCCACCGCCCGCTCAATCCCACAGGCTCACGACCGCCTGAAATCGGGCGAGTGGGCCAAAGGCGCCTTCCTCGGCACCGAAGTCAACAACAAGACGCTCGGTGTCGTTGGCTTCGGCCGCGTCGGACAGCAGGTCGCAAAGCGCCTTGGCAATCTGGGGATGGACATCGTCACGTTCGATCCGTACATCAGCGAGGAGCGCGCCAGACAGTTCGGCGCGGAACTGGTCGACGACCTGGAGAACTGTCTCGCCGCCGCCGACTTCGTCACCATCCACACCCCTCTCACGCCGGAGACCGAGAACATGATCGGCGAAGACGAACTCGCCCTTCTGGATGGCGGCTATGTCGTCAACTGCGCCCGCGGCGGCATCATCGACGAGCCCGCCCTCGCCGAGGCCGTCGAGGACGGTGTTCTCAACGGCGCTGCGCTGGACGTCTTCGGCGACGAGCCGCTGCCCGAGGACTCGCCGCTGCTGGACGTCGACGATATCATCGTCACGCCCCATCTGGGCGCCTCGACGGAAGCCGCCCAAGAGAACGTCGCGACCTCCACGGCCAACCAGATTATCGCCGCGGCAAACGGACAGCCCGTCGCCAACGCGCTCAACGCTCCCTCGCTCGATAGGGCGACTTTCGAGCAGGTCGAGCCGTATCTCGAACTCGCCTCGACGGCCGGCCGCATCGCCGTCCAGCTGTTCGACGGTCACATGAGCTCCGTCGAGGTCACCTACGCCGGCGACATCGCCGAGGAGGACGTGGAGTACGTCACCGCCAGCGCGCTGGAAGGCGTCTTCGCCCCCTCGGATATCCAGGTCAACGCTGTCAACGCCCCCCAGATCGCCGAGGACCGGGGCATCGACGTGACCGAGTCCAAGACCTCCGCTTCGGAGGACTACCAGAGTCTGATCACTGTCACTGTCTCTGACGGCACCGACGAGGTCTCAGTCTGTGGGACCCAGTTCGGCGGCGAGGAGTCTCGCATCGTCCGCATCGACGGCCACCGCATCGAGGCAGTCCCGCACGGCCACATGCTCGTCGTCCGCAACAAGGACGAACCGGGTACCATCGGCTTCATCGGCAGCGCCTTGGGCGAGGCTGAGATCAACATCGCCGGCATGTTCAACGGTCGCGAGACCATTGGCGGGGAGGCACTGTCCATCTACAACTTAGACGAGAAACCAGCCGGCGACCTCATTGACCGACTGAACGACGACAGCCGCATCATCGAGACGACCTACGTCGCACTGGGCGGCCAGTAACGCCCGAACGGCTCCGTTCTTCGGCTGCTCACCCGTCTTGCGGTCGTCAGCGGCCTGTGCTGACAGGGGCGGACTACATGAAATCGGCGATGCCCGACTGTTTATTGTGGTCGTTCTCGAAAACGGACTCGATTTTCGTCTCCAGAATCTTGAGGCGTTGTTTGGTGTAATCGCGGGCCCCGAACTCGTCGGCGACCCGGATCGCGGTGTCGATATATTTGTTCACCGAGCCCTGATGGACCGTGAGGTTCACCCGGCCGCCACACTCCCGACAGTCGCCCGTTAGGGGCATCCGCCGGTACTTCTCGCCACAGTCCAGACAGCGGACCTCTTGCCGCGAAAAGGCCCGCAGATTCCCGATCAGGTCCGGCAGGAAGTGGTACTCGATGATGCGCTCGGCCACGTCGCTCTCGACGACGGCGCGCAGTTTGCGGGAGAGATGCAACTGGGCGTCCATCTTCTCCTCCATCGACCCCAGCGTCTTGTACGCCGACAGATCCGGCCCCGCGGCGATGTTCGTCGTGTCGTGGGTGTGGCGGAAGTCCGTGTACTCCCGATCCGTCCCCAGCGTCTCCTCGGCGATGGTCATGATGTCCTCGACTTCGGCGGGGTCGGTGAGTTCGCGGGTCGCCTCGTAGAACTCCCGGGGATAGCGGTCCATGATGTCCATATTGTGGGCCTCGTCGTCGATCTCGGAGGGGTCGATACGCGAGGACATCACGAGGGGGGCGTCCATCGAGTTATGCGCGTAGAGCCAATTCGAGAGGAAAATCGGCTCGCCACCGACCTGCAGGTCGTACAGATACCCGTCGTAGTCGACGCGCTCGACGTTCTTCACGCGCACATACGCCAGGTCACCATCGACCAGTGGACGCATCGCGTCGAGTTTCGTCCGTGCCGCTTCCGGCAGTTCTCTGTTAGCCAGTTCGGTGACCAGTTCCTCGAGTTTCTCCAGCGAGATGTTCTCTCGTCGTTTGAGGTATTTCGGGATGAGGTTTTTCACTCCCCTGACATTCATCTCACGGATTTCCAGTAGCGCATCCGGGACGCCGACGACGAGGCTCTTTGGTTGATACGGCTCTTGTCCGTCCAGTATGTCACGGAGCGGGTTGTCGTTCGCTCCGCCCGAGACGGTCACGCTGTAGATGTCCTGCCGGTTTCCGTCGCGGTCCCGCCGTGTCGAAATATTCGCGACGAGTCCGAGCCTGTGGAGTAAATAAACGATTCCGTCCCGAACGTCTTCGCTCGTCGAGTGGAATTGAACCGTCGTGTGGTTGTCGTCGCTCGTTTCGCTCCCGTCCCCGGCGATGAAACCACGGAGGAAGGCCTTGACGACCGGTTCGGGTGCGGTCCGGATGCATTCGGGAACGATCTTTTCACTCGAACTGTAGCTCTCTCGCTCTTCGAAGCCGAAGCTATAGAGGATTTCACGGAACACAGCGGGGAACCGAAGTTCGTACGCGCGGTTCGACCAGCGCCGTTCGGGGTCGTGACTGAGAGCGTCGGCTGTTATCTCCGCTGCCCGGTCGATTATTTCTTCGTCCGCGTTGTGTATTGCCGGACAGACGCTCGATGTCGTTCCCTCAGCCACGAACAGTCCGAGCAGCCACCCGAACTCCTCGTCGACATCGATAGTCCGGGCGATTCCGTCTGTGGACCCTTCGAGTGCGATTGTGACATCCGACGGGACGGCGTATCCCGCTTCGTCGAGTATCGTCTCGAAGCGGTCGAGGGGAATCTTCTCCTTTGACAGCCGGTATTCGAGCCCCGATTTGAACGCGGTATGTACGTCACTCCCGCGCTCAGTCGTTTCCCAGACCGTACGAAGCAGGTCCTCGACGTGGTCGTCGATGACGACGTAGGGGGTCTCGACACATTCGGCGGCGTCAATCGTCGTTTCGGTACCCGCTATATCCAGCGACTGTGGCGCAATCAACAGGTCGCCAGCTTCGAGTTCATCTCCCGCCACTTCCTCGATGCCGTCGTCGTATCGGAACAGACTGTGGTTGGCCGTTATCTCTATCGACCGGCCGAACTGCGTCTCGACGTTCAGTAACTGCTCGTCGTCGGCTGCCTGATACCGAATCGCTTTCTCGATGGGCTGGAGTGACGCTTCGTGGTTCTGGTCGAAGGCGTAGGTCTGCCACCCTTCGGCAGCACACGTTCGTTTCCGGAACTTTCCGTCTACTTCCAG
>JAQCNK010000069.1 GCA_028275075.1 Haloarcula sp.
CTGTACGGCGTACCGCAGTGGCGAGATCCCCATCGATCCGGATCAGATTGTATCCGACAGACCCGTATAAGGTCGTCGGTTCATCCGCGGCCGACCGCATCGGCCCGGACGATCTGACCCACGCGAGTACCGACCGAGTTGAACGGTCGGGTGCTCGCAGTGTGTTTCTCTGCATCCCAGTCGAATCGCCCGTATTACTTAAGGGCACTGTTTCGAACTGGCTGCCGTCCGGCGATTCGGACGGCAGCAGACAGGCGGCGGATGCCACCTGACCGGCGCAATTCAACCGATGGTGGATATACACAAAAGGCCGTCGAATCGAACCGTCCACGTCATGCAGTTTCATGCCGCAGGGCGGGCGGCGCAGCCGACGAGAGCAGGAGGACTGTTCGCGGCCGCATAGCTGGCCGGAAACTGCGCCTTCGGACGGAGCAACCGAGGGACACTGCGCCGATACAGCGGCCGTGATCGCAGGAACAGCGGTGAGACGAACTCGAATAGGCGAACTCGAATGGACGAACTCGGCTGTATTACTGCGGCCACAGACGGCGTGAAGCTCGTTATACGCTCCCCGGGAGAGAAGATGTCACGCGGCTGGAGGTCGAGCGGTCATCCCCTGTGTCGCACAGACGGTCGCGTCGGGTGGGTGCCGCGCATCAGTAGGTCGGCGAAACCGGGACTAAACACTGGCGGAGACGGTGTGAATAGTAAAAGGCGCTAGAGGACGGCCGGGCTCACTCGTCGAGGTGTTCGATCCCCTCTTTGGAGACGTTTGCCTCCGTGATCTCGCCGGGCATCCAGTCGGGCGAGTTGTCGGGCGCTTCCTCCTCCCACGCCCAGCCCTCGTAGATATGTACCTTGTCGGTCCCCTTCTCCCGGAGTTCGAGATCGACACGTTCGGCTGCTCCTTCGGAGGATGCCGGATCGAGTCGTCTGGCGGCCTTCAGTGCGGCCTGCCGTGGGGTATTCCCTGAAAAGACACTGCTTTCCGAGCCGTCCGCCTCGCGGAGTGCAAAGTTCCGCTTACCATCTTCACGTACCATGGTTTATATCTCCATGCCAACCGAATACATACTTCAATATAAAAATATCGGGCAATTGAACACTCAGCGGCACGGGTTTTAAATATGATGCCGACGCAGGCGCGCGATTTGGCGGTAAAACAGACCGGAAGCGAGGATAAATCGGGTGACCGACGCCTCGCGCGCAGCAGATCCACCGAAACAACAGTTATATGCAGCGTGTACTGAAAGGGGACAGATACTGGCGATGGTTCGCAAAAAGAAGCTGAGTCCGAGCGGTGCGAAAGACGACGACGGTGAGTATCACAACGTCCACGTCAACCTCCACGAGGACGAGCTTGCGGTCGCCGGCATGGAGATCGGTGACGAGGTGTTCGTCCGCGTCCGCGAGGACAAGATCATCATCCAGAAGGCCGACCCCGACGGCGTCCAGCACGACTTCTGATTCTGCCGCCGGTTGCTGTTTTTCCACATCGTCGTGACTCCCGAGCGTCTCGTCACTGTTACCGAAGCCACCCCTACTGCCGCCGGCTACCCGCTCCTGTT
>JAQCNK010000073.1 GCA_028275075.1 Haloarcula sp.
CGCTGTTGTCGGTGACGGCCTCTATGGCCGCGACGAGCGGTCCGGTGCCACCACTGCCGACCACGACGGTCTGGGTCTCGGTAGCTGTCCCACCCCGTCCGTCAGACACGCGCAGCGTCACGTCGTAGGTTCCGTTGGTGTCGTAGACGTGTGAGGCCGTCACGCCGGTGTCATCGTAGCTCCCGTCGCTCGTCCAGTCCCACTCGTAAGTCAGCGAGTCCCCGTCCGGGTCAGTTGACGCGCTGGCGTCGAACGTGACTGACTGCCCGGCCGACGGGTTCGTCGGCGAGTAGTCAAACTCGGCAGTCGGCTCGCCGTTCGTCGCGTCGACCGTCTGGTTGTCCTCACCGACCAGATTCGAGCTATCGCCAGCGCGAACGACGACGTAATACGGATTTGTGCCCACCCCGCCCGAGTCGCTGACCGTCACGGTCGTCGAGGACCCGTCGTAGGACGACGACGTACGCTGATCGATCTGGGTGGTTCGGCTCGAACTGTCGTACAACGTGACGGTGTAGTTCGTGATACTGCCGTCCGGATCGTTCGCCTCGAAGGTGACGGTAATATCGTACTTGCCGCTGTTTCCCTGCTCGGTGATGGTGGTTCCGGTGATACTGACCGTCGGTGCACTCTCCCCGACGACGGTGATCAGCTGGCTCTGGCTGTTGACGGCCCCGTCGTCGTCGGTGACTCTGAGCCGAGCGGTGTAGTCACCGATGCTGTCGTAGCTGGTCGTGGCCGACGCCCCAGTGGCGTCGACGGTACCGTTACCGTCGAAGTCCCACTCGTAGCTGACGAGAGTACCATCGAGGTCCGTGGAATTGGTGCCATCGAACGCGACTGACTGTCCTGGGTTGGGCACCGACGGTGTGTATGTGTAGCTCGCGGTCGGGAATACGTTGTACACTCTGATGTTCCGAGTTCGGTTGTCTGTCCGTCCGTCGGCTGTCGTCACCGTCAGCGTCACCGGGTAGGTCCCGTTGTCGGGGAAACTGTGACTGGCGGTCTCGCCCGTCGCATCGGTACCGTTGTCCCCGTCGAAATCCCACTCGTAGCTGGCTATCGTCGCACCCGTTTCGACGCTGCTGTCGCCGGCGTCGAAGGTGACAGTGTCGATGGGTGTGGGCTGGCGGGGCGAGTACGAGAACCCGGCGTCGACAGTGACGGCAGGAGTTACTGTCACATCATGTATGACCGTCCCCGACGGGGTATGGACGATACTCACGCGAAGTCTGTCGCCCCCGACATCGTTCGAGTGGTTCCACCGGTCCCCGGGTTCAAATATGGCTGTGTCGCTTCCGCGGTGCTGGATGAACGAACTGAGAGGGTAGCGCGCCCTACTCTCGCCGCTGAGAACGACCTCCATCGACGACACGTCGACGGTTGTGCCGCCGTTGTGGGCTATACTGACGAACTCCGTCGTCGCGTCTACGATCACGTCGACAGTCGGTCCGCTCTCGCTTTCGGCTGAGACGCCCTGCAAGACGACCAGTCCAATGAGACTCACCACGACCACGACGACACCCGTCAGCAACACGACGCCGATAACCTCGGACTGGGCGCGCTCCGGCCGGTCGCTGTCACTTTCGCCCGGACGCGCCCGCTCTCTCTCCTCTTGACTCTCCGCCATCGGTCAGCTACCTGCGACGAAATACAGCCCCGTCTCGCCGGTCTCTAGCTGTACCGACAGGATGAACCAGTCGTTCTGATTGATGTTGGTGTCGAACGTCAACCTGACAGCCGTCTCAGTGCCTTTGCCGTCAAGACGTATCTTCGGGGAGAGGCTCTCATATGGCCCCCCAATATCGAGTGTTCCCGAGGCCGGCTCGCCAACCCTGCGGATACTGGCTGACGATGGGGTCGCCCCGCCGCCCTGCTTTTTGTAGAAGTTGATTCGGGAGTCCGTGATATTGTTGACCCCGGCGCTGTTGTTGAACGTCAGGGTCATGTTTTTGTTGTTCCGGACTTCGCTCACCAGTCGAATATTACCGGGGGCGGCGGGATTGATCGCGTCGGCTCCGCCGTCGCCGCCGCCGTCGCCGCTCACTGCTGTCGGCGACTGTCCGAGTCCGACTGGCCCGCATTCGACGGTTACCTGCTCGTTGAGTGTAATCGTCACGTTGGAGCCGGCCGCGCCGTTCGTGACAGTGACGTTGCTGGGGTCGACTTGCCCGTCGAGCAACTGCCTCCATCTCGATTCGCTGGTCTGGGTCGGTAACGTCACGTTGCCGACCGCTCGCGTGGAGGTGTCAACGACGCCTGCACGAGGTTCGACAGCGACCGTCTGCGTCCCACCGACACTGATGTCGCCTGTCAACGGAAGGATCTGCAGCCGGTCGCCCTGAATCAGGGTCTGGTCAGTCAACTGGACGCTCTCGCTCCCGAACGCGTGGAGCAGGAAACTACTCTCATATCGGAGGGTTCCCGCGCCGCGATAGGTGGAATAGCTCGGCGTGTACTCCAGGGACTGGGTCTCGACGTTGTCACCGGGACAGACATCGGTCGTGATATCCGTGCCGTTCCTGTCTTCGATGGTGATCGGCCGCGGATCTGTCGTCGAGAGTGAGCCGGTTGCCGACGGTGGGTTGAGTGCGAGCAATCGGGGCGGGAACGTCGTGCCGAGCGTGACCTCCGTGTAGCCGTCGTCGCCCCCGCTGTACGTATCAAGAAGCGTGTTTCGAACCTCAACCATGTCGCGCTGGACCTGTTGGTTGTGGTTAAACTCTACCTGCCGGTTCTGGTTCGGAATAATGAACGCCTGGTAGCTGGAAAAGGCGATCAGCAGGACGGCGAACAGCAACACAGCCCCGATCTGGATGGACTGCGCTCGCTCATCGCCGACTAATTCCATGCCGACAACTTATGTACTGGTAGTTAAAAGCCTATCCGCTAACTCACTCGTCGTCTTCTTCGACGACTTCCGGGTCAGAGAGTGCGGTCTGAAGGCTGTCGAGTCCGTTGACCCACTCGGAGACGAGGCCGTATTCGAGATCCTCGACGACCTCCATCGGCAGCTCGTCACCGTCGATCACTCGCGTCCCCGCCTGGACGCAGTAGCCAAGCGCCGCATCCAGATCCTCTTCGGCCTCGGCGTCGGCCGCCGCGCCGACGTAGTCGGTGACTGTCGCCTCGCTCGCGACGCCCTCAGCGGTGTACTCCTCGGCGGCGTAGAAGACACAGACCAGTGACGTCTGTACACCGTCGATAAGCATCAGCGTCTCCTCTTCGTCGATATCTATTTCGTCGAGGACGATCTCTCGGACTCCGGCTAACTCGGACAGTGCACTCTCCTCGTCCAGCTCGCCGTCGTCGTAGTCAGTGAGTATCTTCGCGACCGCGATGGCGGCGTCATCCTGCAGGTTTAACAGGAGTCGTGCCGAATCCTCGTCTTCGGGGTCGATCCCCTCATCTTCAATGCGGTCGAGCCAGTTCTGCCAGCGTTCGTCTGTGTAGTACTCCCCCGGCGGCGTGCTCATATCTCTCCGTATGTGCGCCTGGGGATAATAGCTTCGACAGCCACTCGCGGCCGTTATTAGCGACGTAATAGCCTGATTGGAACGGGCCTTGCCGGCTCAGCTTCTCCGGGTTCGAGGACGACATTTCATCCAGCCTCACTACTGCTGGAAAACAGGCTGCAGGCCGCTATCAGACGCCCCGACCCTGGAGCTTCTCTTCTTCGGGGAGGTCGGCGTTCGCATCGCCTTTCATCCCCTTGCCGACGTTCTTGCAGATCTCGGTCAGCGTCTCGGCGTCATCCCAGTTGTTGACGGCCTCGACGACGGCGGTCCCCATCTCCCGCGGATTCTCGGCCCCGAAGATACCCGAGCCGACGAAGATACCGTCACAGCCGTGGTGCATCATGAGCGCGGCGTCGGCCGGTGTCGCGATGCCGCCGGCGGCGAAGTTGACGACGGGCAGACGCCCCATCTCGGCCGTCTCATGGACAAGCTCGGCGGGGGCCTCGTGTTCTCGGGCCCACTTCTCGCGTTCCTCGTAGTTCATTCCTTCGAGCTTGCGAATCGAACCCTTGATGTTACGCTGGTGGTGGACCGCCTGGTTCACGTCGCCGGTGCCGGCCTCGCCCTTCGTTCGAATCATCGCCGCGCCCTCGCCGATGCGGCGCAGGGCCTCCTGCAGGTTGCGCGCGCCACAGACAAACGGTGCGGTAAAGTCGCGCTTGTCGATGTGGTACCGGTCGTCCGCGGGCGTCAGGACCTCGCTCTCGTCGAGCATGTCAGCCCCCGCGGCTTCCAGTATCTCGGCTTCCTTCCGGTGGCCGATGCGGGCCTTACCCATCACCGGGATGGAGACCTCGTCGATAACCGACTGCAGCGAGGCGGGGTCTGCCATCCGCGCGACACCGCCGCGCTTGCGGATGTCAGCCGGGACAGCTTCGAGGTTCATCACAGCGACTGCACCGACGTCTTCGGCGATACGGGCCTGCTCGGCCGTGACGACGTCCATGATGACGCCGCCCTTCTGCATCTTCGCGAAGCCGCGCTTGACCAGGTCAGTGCCGCGGCGAAGTCCCTCTAAATCGGTAGCTTCAGGCATTACACCGGGCTTAGGACTGGATTTACTTAACGCGTGCCCTTGGCCGGGACAGACCCACCGATTCGATGGTCGGAGACGTGTCGCGTGGCTCGCCGTCACACCGTACCCGCAGGCGTCCCGATAACGAGAGGTGGATCGCTAGCTGTTTACCACCGGGACACACAGGCTCTGGCATGTCGGCCCTGAACCGGGTGGGGCGTCGAATCGAATCGCTCGTCGCCCGGTACTTCGACGCGTCGCTGCCCGACTCCGAAGGGCTCCCCCGATACGTTGCGCCGTTGCCCGCGTGGCTCGAAGACATCGGGCTCAGACTGGCGTGGCCCATCGTCATCGTCAATCTTGTCGGGACACTGTTTGGCTTCTGGTACTACGCTGGCCGACCACTCGAACTCACCCCACCGCTGGTCGAGGGACAGCTCGGCGCGGCACCGCCGCTCGCGTATCCGCTGATTCCGGACTCGCCGGTCGCGACGCTGTTCATCGGGCTCTCGTTCGCGGCCTGGAAGCGTGACTGGGACGCCGAGTGGCTCCACGCTCTGGCCTTCTTCGGCTGTATCAAACTCGGTCTCTGGACGCCGTACGTCCAGCTTGCGATCAACGGCAGCGGCGGTGTCGCCTCGTGGCTCTACTGGTTCCTCATCGTCTCACATCTGGCGATGGCAGTCGAGGCGTTTCTCATCCACCGCTACGCGGGCTTTTCCGTTCCGGCCGTTACCGTCGCCATCGTCTGGTACGGGTTCAACGACATCGTCGACTACTTTGTCCCCGTGCTGGGGGGCCCACACCACACGTGGTTGCGGGGCGAGCCGTTGCTCTCCTACTGGGAGTTCGACCACACAGTGCTGGCCCACGACCTCGCGGCGAGCTGGGCGGTGACGCTGACGATCCTGGCGACGTTTCTGGCGCTCGCGACGCGAGTCGAGAAAGTCAAGCGTCGGTAGCTGGGCATCACCGCTTTTCGACGGGCATCCACGTCCGTCCGTCTCCGCCGACGTAGCGAGCGACCGGCCGTAGCAGACGGTTATCACCATCCGCAACGTCCATCGGCTCGCTCTCCGTAGCGGCGGCAGCCCGGAGCACCGGCGCTACCCCCCGGGAAGCCGGCGCGCGTCGACCAGCGATTCCCGGAACTCCCGCAGCGTTTCGGCGACGGTTATCGACTCTAGACCGGGGTCGAAGACGGCGTGTGTCACAGCCCTCATTTACGGGGGCCGACGAATAGAGTGTTTTGCCACCGGGCGAACGGCTCACAGCTGCGGGATGTGGTCGTCCAGCACCCCGACGACGTGGTCGATATCCCCGAGTTGGTCGCGGTCGTAGACGATATCCGGTCCGTAGTTGGTATCGATTCTGAGTCGGTCATCAG
>JAQCNK010000077.1 GCA_028275075.1 Haloarcula sp.
CGCGCGGTCGGGTGTGCACTGAGTTTCAATGGCTACTATCGGACGAGGGTAGGGCCACAGCGGTCAGATTGCGGTGCGTAATATACGCTCCGGTTAGCGTGGCGTCGAAAACAGAAAACCGACGGGAGGCGGCCACTGATCCCGGTTGGGAGCCGTCGCATCTAGCAACTTTTAACCGGCCGAATCCGATACGAGTTGATAAGATGACGAGCAACAAAATTCTGGGCATCGACCTCGGGACCACGAACTCGGCGTTCGCGGTCATGGAAGGTAGCGACCCCGAAATCATCGTCAACGCGGAAGGCGAACGGACGACACCCTCCGTCGTCGCGTTCGACGACGGGGAGCGCCTCGTCGGCAAACCCGCAAAGAACCAGGCCATAAAGAACCCCGAGCAGACCATCCAGTCGATCAAGCGCCACATGGGCGAAGACGACTACTCGGTCACGCTCGATGACGAAGAGTACACGCCCGAGCAGGTCTCGGCGATGGTCCTCCAGAAGATCAAACGGGACGCCGAGGAGTACCTCGGCGACGAGATCGAGAAGGCCGTCATCACGGTCCCCGCCTATTTCAACGACCGACAGCGCCAGGCGACCAAGGACGCCGGCGAGATCGCCGGCTTCGAGGTCGAGCGCATCGTCAACGAACCCACTGCGGCCGCGATGGCCTACGGGCTGGACGATGAGTCCGACCAGACTGTCCTCGTCTACGATCTCGGTGGTGGGACCTTCGACGTCTCCATCCTCGATCTGGGCGGGGGCGTCTACGAGGTCGTCGCCACGAACGGGGACAACGACCTCGGGGGCGACGACTGGGACCACGCTATTATCGACTATCTCGCCGACGAGTTCGAGGACGAACACGGCGTCGACCTGCGCGAAGACCGCCAAGCACTCCAGCGGCTGACCGAGGCCGCAGAGGAAGCGAAGGTCGAACTCTCCTCGCGCAAGGAGACCCGGATCAATCTCCCCTTTATTGCCACCACGGACGACGGCCCGCTGGACCTCGAACAGAAGATCACACGCGCGACGTTCGAGAGCCTCACCGAGGACCTCATCGATAGAACGGTGGGGCCGACGGAGCAGGCGCTCGAAGACGCCGGCTACGACGAGAGTGACATCGACGAGGTCATCCTCGTCGGGGGCTCGACGCGGATGCCCCAGGTACAAGACAAGGTCGAAGAGATGACCGGCCAGGAGCCCAAAAAGAACGTCAACCCCGACGAGGCTGTCGGGCTGGGCGCGGCCATCCAGGGCGGCGTCCTCTCCGGCGACGTCGACGACATCGTCCTGCTCGATGTGACGCCTCTGTCGCTCGGTGTCGAGGTCAAGGGCGGCCTCTTCGAGCGACTCATCGAGAAGAACACCACGATTCCGACCGAGGAATCAAAGATATTCACGACCGCTCAGGCCAACCAGACGCAGGTCCAGATCCGGGTCTTCCAGGGCGAGCGCGAAATCGCCGAGGAGAACGAGCTACTCGGCGCCTTCGCTCTCTCTGGCATTCCGCCGGCCCCCGCGGGAACACCCCAGATCGAGGTCTCGTTCAACATTGACGAAAACGGGATCGTCAACGTCGAGGCCGAGGACAAGGGCTCCGGTAACAAGGAGGACATCACCATCGAGGGTGGCGCCGGACTCTCCGACGAGCAGATCGAGCAGATGCAGGAAGAGGCCGAGGAACACGCCGAAGAAGACGAGGAACGCCGCAAGGAGATCGAGGCCCGCAACGAGGCCGAGGCATCCGTGCGCCGCGCCGAGACCCTCATCGAGGAGAACGAGGAGGACCTCGACGCCGACAGCATCGAGGATATCGAAGCGAAGGTCGAGGACGTCGAAGAAGTGCTTGAAGATGAAGACGCCGGCCGCGAGGACTACGAAGACGCTTCCGAGGAGCTGAGCGAGGCGCTGCAGGAGATCGGCAAGCAGATGTACGAAGGCCAAGCCCAGCAGGCTGCCGGCGGCGCAGCAGGCGCTGGCGCGGCTGGAGCCGGTGCCGCGGGCGCTGGTCCCGGTCCCGGTGGCGCCGCGGGCGGTGCGGCCGGCCAGGGCGAAGAGTATGTCGACGCCGACTTCGAAGACGTCGACGAGAAAGACGACGACGAGTAACACGAGTCGAGTCGTTCCCGTCGGCTCGATGTAGGCGCGTGGAGATAATCGGCACCCCGAACTGCCGGTTTCTTCGGTGATGTTACAGCCGACATAGGGGGACGCTCAGCCCGTTGTGTTCCCGACGGTAATCGTGTCTAGCGTCGCGGTCCGGGGCTCCGGTGCGCCGGTCAGCCGCCCTGTCCAGACGACCTCGATTGTATCGCCCGGTTCCAGGTAGAAGCCAACGGAGCCGTCGGCGTCGAGGTAGTTCCCGTCGCCGTCGGTGTCGATACGCGGGTCGTCGACGGCGAAGCTGTCGCCTTCTGTGATGGGGAAGCCGCGCGATTCGTTCGCCCAGTGGCGGTGGGTCGTGGTGTCGTTGTCGGCGTCGGCGGCAACCACCATAACCGACTGGCTGTTCCCATCTGTCAGGTCGTCACCCCCGGCGTGAGTCACGGTGACGGTTCCCGTCGACTCCTCGTAGCTCCCCTCGAAGTCGGCCGTCGGCGTCGCGGTCTGGAACTCAGCGCCCGGCCCGACAACGAGGACGCCAAGCGCGGCGACGACCAGCACCGCGGCTCCCCAGACGGTGATGCGCTCGACGGTCACCGCGGCGCGGGCGTCCGACCTGGCTCTCATTGGCCAGACTGTCTCCCGGGGACAAAATAAGCGCCCCGGTCCCGGGAGAGCCAGCGATAACGGTGACGGCCGTAACCATGAGGTGGTCCCACGTCAGCGACCCGTTCTTTTCAAGTATCTCAATCCAGTACCAGTCATACAACGAATGAGCCAAGATTTCTACGAGATACTGGGAGTCTCCCGAGATGCCTCCGAGGACGAGATACAAGAGGCGTACCGGCAGAAAGCCCGCGAGTACCACCCGGATGTCAGCGATGACCCGAACGCCGAGGAGAAGTTCAAGAAGGCAAAGAAAGCCAAAGAGATCCTCACCGACGACGAGAAACGCCAGATGTACGACCAGATGGGTCACGACCGCTTCGAGCAGGCCGAGAAGCGCGGTGGCGCGGGCGGTGGAGCGGGCGGCGACCCCTTCGGCGGCGGGGGTGGCGGCTTCGATATGCAGGACATCTTCGACCAGTTCTTCGGTGGCGGCGGCCGCGGCGGTCGTGGCGGCTCCCGGCGCCGACAAGGTAAGGACCTCCAGACCCGGGTCAGTATCACCCTGGAGGAAACCTACAACGGCGCGACCAAGCAGATCACCATAACTCGGCCCGAAGCCTGTAGCGATTGCAACGGCAAGGGGCACCCGCCCGACGCCGGCTCGGAGACCTGCCCGGAGTGTAACGGCCAGGGCCAGACCATGCACGTCCAGCAGACACCGATGGGACGCGTCCAGCAGTCGACGACCTGCCGGCGCTGTGAGGGCGAGGGAACGCTGTATGACGAGACCTGTTCGACCTGTCGCGGCGGCGGCACCGTCCGGAACGAGGCCACCCTAGAGGTCGATATTCCGACCGGTGTCTCCGACGGCCAGACACTACGGATGGAACGCGAGGGCGCCCCCGGCGAGAACGGCGGCCCTAACGGTGACCTCCTGATTGAGGTGTCGGTTCGGTCCCACCCTGACTTCGAGCGCGACGGGGACGACCTCAGGTACAACCACCCGATCTCCTTCCCGCAGGCTGTCTTCGGAGACACAATCACCGTGCCGACACTGGACGGGGATGTCGAGGTCGACGTACCAAGTGGCACCCAGAGCGGCGAGGTATTCCGACTAGAGGGCAAAGGGATACCGCACCTCCGCCGACGTGGTAGCGGTGACCTCTACGTTCAGGTGCAGGTCGTGACCCCGGACCAGCTAAACAGCGAGCAGAAAGAGGCTCTGGAGGCCTTCGCCGAGGCCGGTGGCGAGGAGGTCGATGTCGAGGAGGGGTTCTTCGAGCGGCTCAAAAACTCGTTGTAACCGAGTCGTCTCTCTTTTGTCCGGTCACTACCAACACATTGCTATGCAAACGCTGAGCGAGCTGGTCGCGGCGGGTCGCGAGCGCGATGGGGTCCTGTTTACCACGCCGGAGCGCTCCGCGCGGTATAGCTACCGGGACTTCTGTACGAACGTCTGGAAAGGGGGGAACCTCATGCGCCACTACGGCGTCCGCGAGGGGATGGCGGTCGCTGTCGTCGTGGGTCCGAAGAATCCGACCGACACGGACGAGTCAGGGTATCTCAAAGACTGCCCCGACGGATTGCTCGCGATACTGGCCGCCACGCTTGACGGCGCCGTGGCCAACGTAGCGCCAGATTCCGAAATCGACGAGACGGCGCTGGTCGCTCCCGCGGCGTGGCTCGACCGCTACGAACTAGCGCCGGGGGCGAAGGCGCTTGCCTACGGTGGCCCGAGCGACGACCCTACTGTCGCGGGGTTCGAGCGAGAGCTCTGGAGCGAGAACCCGCTCCAGCCGCCGGGCGAGCGGGCGCCCGACGACCCGGCGCTGCAAGACGCCGACGGAACCTACAGTCACGGCGAGCTTCTGGCGGCGAGCGAACGCGTGGGCACGGAGTACGACATCGATGCGGAGACGACCGTGGCGTTCCGGGCGCCGGTCACCTCGGCGGCGGCCGTCGTCGCGGGGTTACTCGCACCGTTGCGAGCGGGCGCGACAGTCCGCTTCGGGGACAGCACTGCGAGTGACGTGGCCGTCGCTGAGAGCGACGGTTCGGTTCCGGAAAAAACAGTTGTTCGGCCGGGCGATATCTCAGTTTGAGGCGCGGTACTCGCCGTGTTTGACCCCCAGCAGCAGTATCAGTACGAAGACGATTATCTGTCCAATGCTAACCGGTGCAGCGATAGATGTAGGCATCCCCATAAAGGAGCCACTCACCATCACCGCAGCGAGTATCAGAAAGATCACGCCCGTTTTCAGCTGGTCGAATTCCATGACAGCCAGAAGTTAGGCGCGCAGACTCAAATCCTTTACACAATACGAGGGGTATGCTTGGCCCTTGCTGTCGTGTTACCCATCAGAACCACTTTCGACGTTCTACTCAGTGGGTCTGAGGAGGTCTGCAAGGGTAACCAGCGATCCCAGCGCCCAACCGAGAGGCGTGGAGAGAGCCACCCACATGATGACGTAGCCGACGCCTTCCAGCTCGAACGTCCGTGAAAACGTCTCTGCGAGACCGATAGGTGCGAGCGCGTTGGCCAGCAACCACCGGGCTATGGCGGTGCTGTTCGGAAGGACAACGGCGGCCAGCGTTTTCGAGAACAGCGCGGCGACGACCGGCGGTAAGAAGATGGCCGTCATCGCGAGCGGGTACGCGAGCAGGACTGTCGTAGCCCGGCCGCCGACCGACCGCCCTCCGACAGCGAGCGCCGCTGCGACGGTCGCGACGAAGCCGGCTAACGCGATCGCGAGAACGCCGCCGGAGATGAGGGCGAGTTCGAACCGGGCAAGGGCGGCGAGCGCGCCCCAGACCAGTAGCGAGAGCGCGACGACGCCGAGCAGGCCGAGACTGGCCGCGGTGCGTCCGACACGGCGGGTCTGAAACCGGATGAACGCACCCAGCAACACCAGTGGATAAACCAGCGTGATGATCGGGATGCCCAACACCGACCACAGGCGGTACAAAACCATACCCAACTGACTGTCTGGCTGCCACGTTCCCAGTACTGTGTCGCGCGCGCCCCGCTGTCTTGGGTATACCAGCCCCATCCACGTCTCATGTAACCGGCGGAAATCGACGCGAAGACCCTCAATAACTCCGTTGCTCCCGA
>JAQCNK010000079.1 GCA_028275075.1 Haloarcula sp.
ACCACTATTCGAGCCAATCAAGGAAGGTGCCTTCCAGTAGCGTCGCCTCCTGCTGGCTGATGTAGGCCGCCTGCATCCCCCAGATAGCCTCTGCCAAGGGAACGTTCTCCTCGACACGGCGGCGGACGTAGTCGTGTTTCCAGCGGGCCGGCGTCATCCGTCGGTCGGCGCGTTCGCGCAACGGCCGGAGATACTCGTGAGCGGTTTCCGTCGAGAGCCCTCGCTGTTCGAGTCCCACTCGCGCGTGCTCGAACAGTTCGCCGTAGATTTCGTCGGTCGAAGTCGTCGTCGCGCCGTCGGCTGTAATCCACTCGATATCCGCTGCGAGACCGTCGCGAGTGGCCGCGTAGAAATTCTCCTTCGCGGTCTCCCACGCCAGGGACTTGATCGGATGTTCGAAGCGGACCAGACTCTCCATCAGTCCGGCGACGAGGGCCTCGAAAGCGATGGCGTCGTCGACGGTTGGCTGGGCGGGCAGCGGGCGGAACTCGATGCGAGCGTTGGCGGCCGACCGGGTGGGCCCCTCGAAGACCGGGCGGACCCACCGCCAGTACGAGCCGTGTTTGTGCCGGAAATGGACGAAGTCGTCGTCAAAGCGAGTGCCCGACTGGAGCTGTCGGGGGACGATAGTGTCGTCCTCGACGATGTCGTCGATAGCGTCCGCAACGCTGTCGAAGTCGGGCGGGAAACACACCTTCGGCGGCGTCGAATCCCCCTCAGGGGGGTTGAGGACGGACTCGAAGACGCCGATGCGATTTTCCATGTGTGCCCCGGCGACGATATCCGAGTCCGGTGTGTCGTCGTAGAGATCCGGCGGGAAAAACGGGGAGTTGACGCTCAGAGCGAGCACCGGTGCGGCGATGCGCAGCGCGTAGCTGAAGTATTCCGGTAAATCGGGCGCGTGGGGTATCTGGTAGTGGGGCTGGATAGAGGTAATGAGCGATTCGGGCATCACGGTCTCGGCGGTGATCGAGACGTTCGGGGCGTCGATTTCGAACGCCGACGGGTATTCCGTGTTCGCCATCGTATGATACCGGACCGCGTCGGTCATGTTCGTCCCAATCCGGATACCGTCCTTCTCGATCCAGTCACAGAGGTACTCGCCGGCAGTCTCGCCGTTGGGCGGCACGGTCCACATACCGTCCGAAACGAGGCGGATACCCTCGCTCCGGACCCGCTGCTGGGCCGGCAATAGCGAGGCCTTCAGTTCGTCGCGCTGGGCGGCCAACCCGTGGGAGTTCAGCGGCTGCGGGCTGGTCTGCATCTCCGCGTTGTGGAGCCCAAGTTCCTTCTCGAACCCGATGAGCCCCAGCAGCTGACGCGGAACCCGACGCAACGCATCGGTCTGGTCGTCGACGGCGTACAGCTCCATCTCCATCCCGACGATAGCCTCCGTATTGTCGAAGGTGCCCGAGCGGATCTCCTCTTTGAGCTGCGTGGCCTCTTCGCGTGCCCGGTCGTGGAACGCGTCCCCGTCCACGTCGAGGGCCCGACCGACCGCCGCTGCCAGTTCGGATGCCGACATAGCCCCAGATTCTCCGCGGGGGGTGAAAAGCCTGGTCCAGTAAACGGAGTTGGCGTGCCAGCGATGTAGCCGAGATTTCGTTCAAACACAGATTCACAACAGCTCGCCGACATCGCCCACCAGCGATGTAGCCGAGATTTCGTTCATACACAGATTCACAACAGCTCGCCGACATCGCTGCGCGCTTCTCCGAGCGGATCCGCATCCCCGGTTTCCAGCGCGCCTTCCACTGCATCGCGGGCTTCGAGCAGTGGGTCATGCGTTTCGATGTAGGCCGCCAGTGCGAAGGTTCGCTC
>JAQCNK010000083.1 GCA_028275075.1 Haloarcula sp.
TTGCCAGTGAGTCAGTCGTACTCCCGGCGCTGGGATGTGGCATCGCCGGGTTCGACTTCGACGAGGGTGTGCGTCTCATCTGCGAGGAGATCGCGGCTTTTGATCCTGACTCGCTCTCGGCGGTCCGCCTAATCGCCTATGGCGACGAGGAGTTCAAGCGGATGCGACAGATCGCGTCGGAGGTAGAGACGTGAGCAACGGGAACGCTGACAGCTACGGCCGCGAGACCGATAGCGAGGGGCCGGTCATCTGTCCAATCTGTGGCGCGGATTTCGAGTCAGTGTCGGTCCACGACGAAGGGCTGATGGTGAACATGCGTGACAACGACCGCTACCAGCGTGTCTGTCTCGAACCGATCTCGGACGACGGAACGGCGCTCGTTCGTTTCTTCGGTCATACACACGAGCAGGCCGGAACCGACCACCCCGGGAGCGCGGGTGGACGGATTCCGTGACCAGCGCGGCCGACAAGCGGGAGTCGCTGCCACGTTCAGACTTGGCCGCCCCATCGGTGGGACCCCGTCTGCACGCCCGCCATATCTGCGTGTTGCCCCCTGGCGTCAACGAGGCCGCGACTGTCGAGTCATACGGTCAGTTGTAAGCCATTGCCAGGATTTGCCGGACCCAGCCCGGCAAATCACCGGTAAATCGTTACAACCGACCGTATCAGTCGTCGAGGGATTTCGCGAGGCGGGGTTCGAGAACGTCCTCGTCATCGATGGCGGGAGCACGGACGACACATATGCCCTAGCCGAGGCCGCCGGCGCTCGCGTCGTTGAGCAGTCCGGCAACGGCACAAGGGACAGGCCGTTCGTGAGGCCGTCGAGTGCTACGTTGAGACGCCGTATGTGTTGATGGCCGATGCCGACGAGACCTATACGGGTCGACAGAAGCCCTGATAGATATTCGCTGGCGTCTGGCGAGCCGAATTCTATCAACCGTTCTGTCGACCCGTATACAAATCTGAAGCGGCTCAACTAGATCGGCAACCATCATCAACGGGGCGTTCTCGCGCGTTCACGGCCAATACTACGACGGCAGAGAGATACTGTTGGCGTATCACGCTCTCAACGTGACGGCTACGTCGGCATCTCCACCGAGAGTACGCACCTGTGCGCGACGCTCGAACATCTGTTCGGGGTGCTGTGGGACAACGGGGAGGCGGTCGCTGACACGTAGCCCGGGAGCGCTCGGACACTCGCCGCCCGGCAGGCAGTGCCCGACGCACCATCTCGAAGGGCTTATGTGGACGCTGGGCCGACCAGTGTGTACTATGGCTAGCAACAGCGGAAAGACCGGAAGCTCCGGCCGATTCGGCGCTCGCTACGGTCGTGTCTCACGACGTCGCGTCGCGGAGATCGAGGCGGAGATGAACGAGGACCACGCCTGCCCGAACTGCGGCGAGGACAAGGTCGACCGACAGGGTACTGGCATCTGGCAGTGTGGCTACTGCGACTACAAGTACACCGGCGGCTCTTACAAGCCAGAGACGCCCGGTGGCAAGACTGTCCGTCGCTCCATCCGCGCCGCACTCGCCGAAGACGAGGAATAAAGGGTCTCGACCTTCATCTGTTACTATGAGCTACAAGTGTTCACGCTGTAAACGCGACGTAACACTCGATGAGTACGGTGGCGTCCGCTGTCCGTACTGTGGCCACCGCGTGCTACTGAAGGAGCGCTCACCCGACATCAAAGAAGTCGACGTCAGGTGATACGGAACGCTGTAGATAGTTTCTGGATGGCGCTGACCCGGGTCGGCACATATCAGTAACCCACTACAACAACCCGTATGACGCCGCCCCACCGGACTGTTTTCACGCTCGATTACGCTGACAAGCGTCTGGCCCGCCGCGTCGAGCGGAGCCTCCGACCGGAGATCGGCGATATCGAAGGGGACCGGACCACAGCATCGCTGACCCGCGAGGGCGCGACGCTGCGCGTGACGGTCGAGGCCGACGATCTCGTCGCACTGCGGGCGGGCTGTAACACGTGGCTGACACTGACGAGTGTCGCCCAAGCGGAGTATAACGGTAGGCTATAGTTCGTTCAGTCTGTCAGTACCGCTATCATCGAGCTATTGGCAGAGTATGACAGGGGAACGCACCAGCCGCGAACTGATACTCGGCGTTCCTCATGCGCACATCTCGAAGCAAACCTTGACGCCCCGTGGCTTGATACTGTCGGCTGTATACGGGTCGACAGAAGCCCTAATAGATATTCGCCGGGGTCTGGCGGAGGCGAATTCTATCAATCGTTCTGTCGACCCGTATAACATCACGGCAGAAATCGCCCAGCCCGGGGTGGGCGATTATCTCCACGTACGTACAGCCAACAGTATGAGTCGGACCCGGGAGATATTGGACCCATTGGCCATATCGGTCGGGAAGCGGTGCTGTTCCCGGAGTGAGAACACTGGTTCCGAACCGGAAAACCGACGACCGTACCTATAGGGTTTGGGTAGCTAAATATAAGTACTCGATTCCTACTTCGGATGCATGTCAGTCTCAGCAACGGCAACAGCAGCACTGCTCCAGGCCACACAGGCGGAGGCGGTAGAAATCATCCAGAACGACGCGTTGATTTCGTCTTCACTCTGGGTCAACATCGCGCTTGCCGGGTTTTCCGCGCTCCTGTTCATCTATATGGGACGGAACGTGACGGACCCCCGGGCCACGTTCATCTTCGCGGCGACGCTGATGATTCCGCTTGTCTCTATCTCCAGCTACACCGGACTTCTATCGGGACTAACGGTCGGGTTCATCGAGATGCCGGCCGGCCACGCACTGGCCGGCGAGGAAGTGATGAGCCAGTGGGGTCGCTACCTCACGTGGGCGCTGTCGACACCGATGATACTGCTGGCACTCGGGCTCTTGGCGAAAGTCGACACCCCTGATCTCTTTACCGTCATCGCTGCCGACATCGGTATGTGTGTCACCGGCCTCGCGGCCGCGCTCGTCACCTCATCGTATGCAATGCGGTGGTTCTTCTATCTCATCAGCTGTGCGTTCTTCATCGTCGTACTGTACGCTATCCTCGTCGAGTGGCCCAAATCAGCCGCTGCGGCCGACACCGACGAGATATTCGGAACCCTTCGGACACTGACTGTTGTGCTGTGGCTTGGCTACCCGATCATCTGGGCACTGGGCGTCGAAGGACTTGCGCTGGTCCAGAGTGTCGGCATCACTTCTTGGGGCTACTCAGCGCTAGATATCGGTGCGAAGTACGTTTTCGCATATCTCCTCCTACGCTGGGTCACGGCCAACGAGGAAATCGTCGCCGAGTCGACGTAAGCTCGGACGCGGGCGGCGCCACAGCAGTCGACGACTGACTGCCCGCCGCCCAGTTCCACTTTGTCGAGTCGACCGGTCCGCAGTAGCGCTATCACGCTGTTGGCACCTCAGTAGTGCCGTATCTACTACTGTTGTCCTCTCTAACCGACACACGGGCCGGATGATAATCGCACCAATCTGCATCCGGCCGACAGCGCTGGCAGTTCCGCGCCCCGTGCGGTCCGTCCGCGTGTAACGCGAGGGGCGCTCCCGCTCGATAGTTGCGGTGTCGCCTACGGCGACAACCGCTGTCGATCTCGCGGGAACAGCACCGCTTCGCGGATGTTCTCCAGCCCGAGCATCGTCATGACCAGACGTTCACCACCGAGTCCCCAGCCGGCATGCGGCGGCATGCCGTATTTGAACATTTTGGTGTAGTAGTCGAAGGCTTCCGGATCTAGGCCCTGCTGTTCGAAGCCAGAAACGAGGTGGTCGAAGCGGTGTTCACGCTGGCCTCCGGAGACCAGTTCCATCGACGGGTGCATCATGTCGAAGCCGGTCGAAATCTCTTCGTCGTCGTCGTGGTCTTTGATGTAGAACGGTTTGATCTCGCTTGGCCAGTCGGTGATGAAGTAATGCTCGCCGACTTCCTGACCGAGGAGGTGTTCGGCCTCCGTCGAGAGGTCGTCGCCCCAGACGAGTGGCTCGTCGAGTTCACCCGTCGCGTTGATCTTGTCGATGGCCTCCTGATAGCTGAGCCGCGGGAAATCGCCGTCTGGCGCGTCGAATTCCCCATCGAGTCCAAGGGCTTCGAGTTCGTTCTGGCAGTTCTCTGCGACGCCCTCGTAGGCGGCCTTGACAACGTGCTCGCAGGCGTCCATCGCCTCGGTGTGGTCGTAGAAGGCCGACTCGAAGTCGATACTGGTCGCCTCGTTGAGGTGCCGCGGTGTGTTGTGTTCCTCGGCGCGGAAGATCGGGCCGATCTCGAAGACTCGCTCCAGCCCGGAACCGACCATTAGCTGTTTGAACAGCTGCGGGCTCTGGTTCATGAACGCCTCGCGGCCGAAGTACGTGATTGGGAACAGCTCGGTGCCGCCTTCCGTTCCGGTGGCGACGATTTTCGGCGTGTTGATCTCCGTGCAGTTCAGTTCGCGGAAGGCCTCGCGTACAGAGCGAAGCACCTCGGCACGGATCTGGAAGATGGCTTTCACCTCGTCTTTTCGGAGATCCAGCGTCCGGTTGTCGAGCCGCGTCGGGAGTTCGGCGTCGACCTTTCCGGAGGGGTCAAGCGGCAGTTCGGGATCCGCTTCGGAGATGACATCGACGGACTCCGGCGTAATTTCAACGCCGGTCGGTGCACGCGGTTCCTCCTCGACTGCACCCGTGACCGAGATGACTGACTCACGCTGGACGCCCAGACCTGTGTCGACGAGGTCGTCGTCCATCTCGTCTTTCTCGAACTTGATCTGGATCTTCCCGGTGGTGTCCCGGAGGATGAGGAAGGCGATACCACCGAGGTCGCGAATCTCGTGGACCCAACCGGCGACGGTGACGTGGTCGTCCGGCTCGGCGTCTGCGGTGTATGTGCGGTCGTCCATGGGGGCAGCTATTGATGGGTGGGACTTAAGAACAGTCTTTCGGAGCGGGGTCGCGACGTCAGGAGCGACCCCGACACGTGAACGGCGAGCAACGCGAGCCGTGAACAGCGAGGCATCGACCGGATGGAGATGCCTCGGTATCGTGAGCCACGGCCATCACGCCGTGTACGTTTTTGACCGCCAATGGGCCCAACCTGCGAGCGCCGGCGATCAGCGACAGCCCGACCATAGCCATGACCGCGATGAAAAAGGCTGACTCCGCTGTCGGCGTCCGTATCATTGGAGCAGTGGCGACGGGGTTCGTTACTCAGTCGACGTCGCGGCTTTGGCGTCCTGTGCACCCTCGACGGTTTCGCGGACCGCCCCAGAGCCCTCGTCGTGGACAAGGTCGCCGACGACGATGGTGTCGGCGTGTTCGGCCATCGTTCGGGCTGAATCGTAGTCGTGAATGCCGCCGCCGTAGAAGAGAGTAGCCTCATCGAGGATGTCGGCCGCGGCGGCGACCTTTTCGGTGTCGCCAAGCATGCCCGAGTATTCGACGTAGACGATCTCCTGGCCCAACAGGTGTTCTGCAGCTTCGGCGTAGGCCGCGACTTCATCGGCATCGATATCACAGTTGGCCTGGGTGTAGGTAGCGACAGAGGCGTCGGGGTTCATGACGATATAGGCCTCAGTGAACGTCCGCGACCAGTCGATATCGTCGTCGATGCGTATCCATTCTTTATGCGCGCCGGTGATCCAAGTCACGTCGCCGGCGTTCATTACGACGGGGATGAGATAGCCGTCGTGTCGGTCGCTGTGGACGACCGAAGCAGGGTTCGAGGGCTCGATATAGACCGGAATGTCGTGTTTCCCGCACGCCTCGACAACCCGCTTCATCTTCTCTTCGGTCATCCCGGTGGTGCCGCCGACCTCGATGGCGTCAGTGCCGGTGGCAGCCACGTCCTCGAACGTCTCCTCGGCGTACAGCGTCTTGTCGGGGTCGATTTTGGTGATGTGGTCCCAGTCCGCCCAGTCACTCATACGCAAATGGACGTTTGCCTGTCGGCATAACGGCTTCGGATGGGCGAAACCGACAGTCCGCAGCCGTGGCCACCCGGATGGCGCTCGACAGAGCCGCAGAACGCTTTTTCGGTCGCGGTCCGTCAAGCCGGCTATGACGACTGCACCGGCCGATGGCAGGGAGACGGTCACTCCGAGTGAACTGGCCACGGAGCTTCTGGTAGCGCTGCGGGCTGGGGACGACGTTGAGCCGTTGCTCGGGGCGCTCGACGCCCTGTCGGAGACTGCGCTTGCGCCGGTCCGGACCGACTCCGAGGTGGCGCTGGCGTTCTGGCTGAACTGCTACAATGCAGGGACCAAGCGGCTGCTGGCCGAGCGACCGGAGCTGTACGACTCCCGGTGGCGCTTTTTTCGTGCGCCGGCGCTGACCGTCGCCGGTCACCCGCTCGGGCTGGACGACATCGAACACGGCCTCCTGCGAGGGTCCCGATCGAAGTACGGGCTCGGGTATCTACCCCGGTTGCTCCCCGACAGCTTCGAACACCGTTACACGCTCGACCGTGTGGACCCGCGAATCCACTTCGCGCTGAACTGCGGGGCCGCAAGCTGTCCCGCGATCCGTGCCTACGATCCGGCTACTGTCGACGACCAACTCGACACCGCGACGCGGAGCTATCTCGATGCCACTGTCGAGTACGACCCCAGCGCCGGTGTTGTCAGCGTTCCTCGCGTGTTCCGGTGGTTCCCGGGTGACTTCGGTGGGCGGTCTGGCGTTCGGGCGTTCCTGAGCCGGTACGACCAGCTCCCCGACGAGCGGGTCGATATCGACTATCTCGACTGGGACTGGTCCCGGGAGCCGCCGTCGTTCGCTTGACGTTCCGTGGGCTCCCACCTCACTACTGCTGTAACCCTCTTATTGATTCGCTACTTTGTTGTATAATTCTACACAATACTAACTAGAAATAGCAATTATAGCTACAGTCGTGCAGCAAAAACAGTGTAGAAAAAGACTTTAGTTCACAGACATCCAAGTACCAGATAGGAAGCGGCCGGGGCCCGAACCTGTCACTGCCGGCGGAAGCCGGTTGGGCATGAACGGGCGACCGGTCCAAACACAGGTACAGCAAATGGCTAGACACGATTACGACCTCCCGGCGGACTACGAACAGCGGATCGCGGAAGGCACGATGAGCGACTGGTACACGCAGGAACGCGCCAGACGGCGAGCGCTGAAACAGGACACAAACTTCGAACGGGAGTTCCTGGGACTGCGCGACAGTATTGAACGGCTGATTACGGCTGCAAACGAGACAGTGGAAATCAAACGGTAAGATCGTTCCGCCGTTCGGCTATCGTGGCCATTGAAACGCAATGCACACCCAACCGCGCGACAGCAGTGCGGTCGGTGTGTAAATAGTTTCAATTATAGTACAGTTTTAGGATGCCGACCCTGTACAGCGCCGCGCTTACGGAGCTGTTCACGCTTCGAGTTCAGTCTGCCAGTCCCGAACCTGGCTCGCGCTGACGCCCTGGACTTCGGCGGCGATGACGTCGGCATCGGCCTCCTGTAGGGTCTGCAGGGAGTCCACGCCCGCCGCTTCGAGCTTCTCGGCGGTCGCCCCGCCGATACCGTTCAGGTCCTCTAACCCCTCGATGGCGTTTCGCGCTCGGTACTCTTCGAAGTTACAGATTGGACAGCCCAACTCCCATGGGTCGTCGCTGTCGGGGTCGACGACGAGTTCGGGGAGGTCGTGCTCTTCGCAGAACTCGTCGGTGACCTCGATGTCGCCGTTGCGCGGCAGTGGTAGCGAGTACTCGCAGTCGGGATAGCGCGTACACCCCACCAGCCGGGAGCCCGAGCGGAGGTGCTTTATCGCTAGCTCACCGTTGTCTGGCTCGTGACAGTCCGGACAGGGCCCGATGACTTCGTCCTCGCTCTCGTCGGCTTTCTCGGCCTCACAGCGGGGACAGCCATGGACGAACGTGTCCCGGCCGGCGAGCATCTTCACGTGGTGCATCTCGTGGTCCTCACACTCCTCGTCGAGCACGAGCGGTTCACCAGTCGAGGGCAGTGGGAGCGTGTTGCGACACTCCGGGAACCCGTCACAACCGACGAAATATGAGCCCTGGCGGGAGCGTCTGACGAGCATCGCCTCGCCACACTGCGGGCACGGACCGAGCGTCTTGTCGGCCTTCAGCGACTCTTGGAGGTGTTCGCCAATCTCTTCGCGGGAGTTTGCGAGTTCGTCGAACACTCGCTGGAGCATCTCGCGGGACTCGTTGGTCACCTCGTCTAAGCTGGCCTCGCCGTTGGCGATGCGGGTCATGTCCGCTTCGAGTTGGGCCGTCATGTCGTCGCTGACGACGCGGTCGGCGAACTCCTCGGCGGCCTCGACGACAGCCATCGCCAGCGTTGTCGGGCGGGGCGGGTCGTTCTCGATGTAGCCGCGGTCGTACAGCTTCTCGATGCTGTTGTGGCGGGTCGAGTTGTGGACCACGGCACCACCCTCGACAGCGAAGTTCGGTGCGTTCTCACTTACTGTGAGGTCGTACACGGGACCGTCGTACTCGCACTCTTCCACGGCCCGGACTGTGGTTGTCGACGGTTCGCCGTGAACTGTCGCGTACACCGACTCCTCGAAACCAGTTGCGACGTACTGAACGGTCCGGTTCTCGTCTAGGCTGCGGTTACTGCCCTCGATTCGCTTCTCGACGTGACCGCTCTCGCGCAGTTCACGGACGTACTTGTTTATACTTCCCTGGCTGACACCGAGCGACTCGGCCAGCGCGGCACTCGTCTTCGGCTCTTCCCGTATCGCTGCCAGAAGCGCCGCTTTTCTGGTGGTCACCTCGTACGTGGCCAAGGCATCGAGTCCCCGGTAGAACTTCTCGTCCGACGCAATCGGTATCCTGTCGAGGAATCGTTCGAGATTCGTCCGGCCACGGATGTGGAGTTTGTGCTGGTCAGGCGCCAGTTTCGTCTCGATACCCATCTCGGCGAGCATCGCCGCCACGCCGGTCAGTAACGTATGGTCCGTGTTCGAAATGAACGCCTTCCCTTCGCGGGAGATATGCCCCTCGTCGTCGAACAGTGCACCGACGAACGCCGGCCGTACTGCATCCGGAACCACCGGTGCCCCGTTCTCGGTCACGGTTTCGAGGATGTAGACGAGGGCTCGACCGACTGCCGATGGGATGTCGACCTGATACTTTCGCTTGTGGTGTGATTTCCGGCCCGGCCGGTCGCTGGCGACTGGTTCGGTATCGAACAGTCGTTCGATATCTCGGGCGAAGCGCTCTATCAACACCGGGTCCGTATTGTGATACCGCACGTCGACGACGTTCTCATAGTCGTTACGGTGTATCGAGCCGTCGCCGAGGAGACAGCCGACTACTCGGGCCAACTCCGGCGACCACTCCAGCGGGAACGGGTTCTCGAAGCTCGTGTCGTAGTTCAGCCCGTGGATTCGGTCCGGACGAATATCGAGTTCGCCGAGCAGCCAGACGGGGACATCCTTCTGTCCCCGCTCGTATTTTCCTATCGCCGAGCTGTACGACCCGTATCGGTCGGCGAATTCGGTTTGACTTTCACCACGCGCTTCGCGCTTGGCTGTGAGTTCGGTACCACAGTCGATACCGTAGAGTTTCGAATCCTTGTCACAGTCCGCCGCAAACGCCTGCCACGAGACGGCCGTTTCGTCGGTCGATTCGACCATCGTCTCCGGTGGTCGACGGGCAGCGACGAGTTCGGTTCCGGTATCGACTTCCGACGCCGGACGGACAGTGACCGCTTCCCCTTGTCGGACGTACATCGGGTGGTCGTCGGTAACCGTCATCGTCCCCCGAGGGGTTACGACTGTACGCACGTCCTCATCGTCGTCCAGTGACCGCTCGCTGACTAGTGTCGACTCCTGTTCGGCGAGCGTTCCGACCTGCTCGTCCAGCGAGAGTACCGTCGGTGTCTCCTCGGTGGCTGCGATATCCGTGTCACCGTCGGCGAGGACGACCTGTCCGTCGTCGAAGACCGAAGCGACGTTCCGACGCTCGATATCCCCCTCTGGGGACCTGACGAGGACGTTCGTATCCGCAGTAAGGCACTTGGTTCCCAGCCCCTTCTTCTCCATGGTCTCGATGAGCCGTGACTGCCCGTAGCGACGGGGTGGCTGGGTCTGCTTGGCTTCAAGCCTGACCTCGGACATCGCCAGCTCCTCACCCTCGCTGACATCGGGGACGTGGTTTTCGCTGGCGCTGGAATAGGGGTAGACGGCGTGGTAGCCCGGTTCGACCAGGCGCTTGCCGTTGGCCTTCAGCGAGCGGCCGGCGGCCTCAGCGACGACGCGCAGCCGTTCCCAGGTCGCGGCGTCGGCGACTGTCGCGAAGAACCGCCGGACGACGAGTTCGTACACGTCCCATTCGTCCTCAGAGAGCTCCGATTTCGGGGGGAGCTCGCCGGTCGGGTGGATGGGCGGATGGTCGGTGGTCTCCTCGTCGCCCTCGGTAGCGACGATCTCGTCCTGTTCGAGCAGCGACTCGGCGTCCTCACCGAAGTCCGGTGAGCTGACGAAGGCATCGAGCAGTTCGTCCTCCTCTAGATCCTCGGGATAGACGGTGTTGTCCGTGCGCGGGTAGGTCATGTAGCCCGCGGTGTACAGCTCCTCGGCGATGGACATCGCCCGCTGGGCGGAGTAGCCAAGCGAACTGGCCGCAGAGATAAACGCAGTCGTGTTGAACGGCGCTGGCGGGTTGTCCGTTCGGGTACGTCGGCGGACGCTGGTGACCGTCGCCGCGTCAACTTCCCGGAGGTCAGCGTCGGCCGCATCAGCGGCGTCCTCGTCCCAGACGCGCTCGGCTTCGCTGCCGTCGTCGTCATAGAAGTACTGGGCCTCGAAGGTCGATTCGTCTTTCGTGAGGTCGGCGAAGATCTCCCAGTAGTCCTCCGGATCGAACGCCTGAATCTCCCGTTCGCGATCGACGATGAGCTTCAGCGTTGGTGACTGGACCCGACCCACGGAGATGAAGTCATCGCCCAGCTGTCGCGCCGAAAGGGAGAGAAAACGGGTGAGTGCGGCACCCCACACCAGGTCGATTATCTGGCGCGCCTCGCCCGCAGCCGCGAGGTCAAAATCGATGTCGTCCGGGTCGGCGAACGCCTCCCGGACCTCGCGTTCGGTGATGGATGAGAACCGCACGCGCGAAACGGGCATGTCTGTCACTTCGCGGATGAGCTCGTATGCCTCCTTGCCGATGAGCTCCCCCTCCCGGTCGTAGTCAGTCGCGATGATGGCGCTCTCTGTCTTGCGGGCTAACTGCTTGAGCGTGGTGACGATGTTCTCCTGGGTCGCCTCCTTGGTGACCTCAGCGTCGATGAGTTCCACCGGCTCGACGTCGCGCCAGTCGTTGTACTCCGGCGGGAAGTCGACGCCGACGACGTGGCCCGACAGGCCGATGACGCGCTTGGTCCCCCAGCGGTAGACGTTGACCCCATTTCGCCGTTCGGCCGAGGCGCTGCCCTCCGAAAGAATATCTGCGATTCGCCTGGCGGCGTTGTCCTTCTCCGTGATAATTAGCTCCATCGGACACCACCTGTCGTACTCATCATGGGTCGCTACGCTCGGAGTCGTTCTAAAGACTTTCGGGGAAATGAGCCTCAGCGCGAGCGTGCCAGCGCACGCCCCCGCGCGTGCGAGAGCCACACTGACGGTGGCGTCCTCGTCGCCGGCGAAAGGTGAACGCTGGCGGTGCCATCCGACGGGCTCTTGTCGCCGCGACCCGCAGTGCCGGTATGGACAGACGGACCGTCCGCATCCTCCGTGCGGCCGCCGCTGTGCTCGTCTTCGTCACGGCGGCGTACCACCTCTGGTGGGGGTTCCCGCGAAGTCTCGTCTACCTATCGGCGTTCGGGACCGGCGTCCCGCCGGACCCGCGGCCGTTCCTCTTCGTAGCCCTCGGTGCGATGTTGCTCGCCGGGCCGTATCTCATCAGCTTCGATCTCGTCTCCCTCAGAACGGCCTACATCGGTGGTGCGCTCCTGCTCGTCGGCTCTATCGCCGCGTGGATCACGTGGCACGCCACCGGCCACGGCAGTTTCCTCGCCGACGGCTTCGCCGCGCCCGCGTCGGGTGGGGG
>JAQCNK010000085.1 GCA_028275075.1 Haloarcula sp.
TCTTCACACTGCGTCCGTTCCGCTGGCGGTAGTACTGTGAAGCCTGTTCGCGCTCAAAAAACGTACTGTCGAGTGCTGCATGCCCAGAGTGGCGGAGTTGCTGCGCTGACACGCGCAGCAACGTCCGCCAGATGTACATCGCGTACCGGTCAAATGAGTGGTAAAACGTCGTTGGATCGGGCATGGCGTCGAGGCATAGGTCGAGCAGCTCGCACACATCAGGCATGAGGCTTAGCCGATCAACCAGCTCGCCGTAGCTGTGTTCTTCCTCCTTCCGGACACAGTGGGCGACGATATGCGTCTCGCGGGGAAGCCCGCCTAACTCGGGCTTCCCCGCGTGGCTTCCCAACGCTTGTTTGGCTACACGAAGTGCATTCTCAACGAATCTGAGTAATTCGACGGCCATAATCGACTTCTCAGCCTCGTTTTGCCAATGAGTTACGGTCTAATTCCGACGCCGTCTTCTATTATAATAGAGGGGCCTGCACTCCTCGTGGGATCGAGGGTTATGTATGGGACTGTCTGGATTGTCACTGCTGCCGGTGGAGGGCCGGTCGCCGCCACGATCCTTGCCGTGCCGGCTGCCTGTCTTGGCTTTAGGCTCTCACTCGGCGTCGTCTTCGAACAGGCCCGTGTGGTGTTCCGTCGCACCTATGAGCTATCCAGCCGGCAGCTATGTATTCGGGTTGAATAGCTGGTACAGACTGTATCGAGCAACCCTGATCGTGCTCTCATTGCTTTGCACGCTTGATGGCGGGTTGATCCCACCACCTGTCGGAGATATCACCCGTTTAATATTGTATTATATTTACAAAATATCGTTGACGGCTCCGGGGCAAAAAGAGTAGCTGGATGTTTCCCGAGCCGTGGTGACTTTATCAGAGCGTAGCTGTGGTGTTCTGGTATGCAAGGTACAGCTGTTTCTCTCGAAGACCTCCTCGACGTTCCAATAATATTGGAATTAACATACAATATTAATACGATCGAACGCGAAGATTCACGTACAGATGACTGATATCGATCCAGACCGAACTGTGGACGCTCGTGGCGCGACCTGTCCGGGCCCGCTGATGGATCTCATCGGCGAGATGCGGCGTGCCGACGCCGGGACGGTGGTCGAGCTTTTGAGCGACGCCCCGCAGTCGCTGACCGACGTACCGGAATGGGCCGACGAGGCAGGCAACGACCTGCTCGCGGTAGATGAGGGCGACGATCACAACGCCTTCTACGTGGAGAAATCATGACCGAACACATCGTCATCGTCGGGGGTGGCACGGGCGGGTCAGTCCTCGCCAACGATCTCGCCGACAGACTTGACACCGAACTCGACGCCGGTGAGGTAGCGGTTACCCTGATCAACGACGGTCCCGAGCAGGTCTACAAACCGGTGTGGCTCTACGTTCCCTTCGGGAAACGGGACCCCGACGACGGCCGCCGCCCACTGGCCGATCTCGTCGACGACGCCGTCGACGTGCGAACCGACCGTGTCACTGATATCGACACCGACGGGCAGCGCCTCCAGTTACGCGACTCGATGGACGATATATCATACGACCACCTCGTTCTCGCTACGGGATCGACGCTGGCTTCCGAGGAGATTCCCGGGCTCGCCGAGGGCGGTCACGACTACTACAGCGAAGACGGCGCGACCGCGCTCCGAGAGGAGCTACTCGACTTCAGCGAGGGCCATCTGGTGTTGAGCGTCATCGGGTCACCACACATGTGTCCGGCCGCGCCTCTGGAGTTCGTGTTCATGGCCGACGACTGGTTCCGGGAGCGCGGGCTGCGTGAGGACATCGAGATCACCTACACCTACCCGGTTCAGCGCGTCCACGGCAACGCCCACATCGCCGAGTGGGCCGCGCCGTTGATGGACGAGCGGCAGATCACCACGGAGACGTTCTTCAACGCGGACTCGGTCGATCCGGACGCACAGACGGTCACCTCGATGGAGGGGGCCGAACTCGACTACGACCTGCTGGTGACGGTTCCGCCCCACCGTGGGGTCGATCTCATCGCAGACGCCGGTCTCGGCGACGACGGCTGGGTCGACGTTGACAGACACACGCTCGAAGCCGAGGCCGCCACCGACGTGTACGCACTCGGTGATGCGGCCGCCACGGGGGTCCCCAAAGCCGGCAGTGTCGCCCACTATCAGGCCGGGGTCGTGGGCCAGCGTCTCGCCAGCGAGGTTCGCGGCCAGATACCGACGGCGACGTACGACGGCAAAACTATCTGTTTCATCGAGACCGGGATGGACGCCGCCTCATTCGTCGAGTTCGATTACGAGAACCCACCGTCACCGGCGCCACCGTCGGAGAAGCTCCACTGGGCGAAACTGGCTTACAACGAATCCTACTGGCTCACGGCACGGGGGTTGGTCTGACCGTGGCCGAGGAATCCACCGCGGAGAGCGACCTGGAGGCGGCCATCGCCGAAAACCCCGAGGCAGTCGCGGCGTTCGTCCAGCGACTCGACGCAGTCAACGAACTGCTGGATTTGCTTGACCTCGGCGAGAGCGCGATGAGTGACGAGATGGTACGCTCGCTGTCCGATACCGGATCGACACTGGCCGAATCAGCGGACGGACTGGCGACGGCGGAGACTGCCGAACTGGCGGACACAATCGGTGCCAACGGGGCGGCACTGCAGGAGGCGCTCGAATCACTGCTCGAACTACAGGAGAGCGGTGCGCTCGACGACATCGTAGAACTCGCGGGAGTCCTGTCGCTCGTGAGTTCGGCACTCGACGACGAGATGGTGCGCTCGCTGTCGGGGACCGGGAGCGCTCTCGGGGAGGTGGCACAGACCGCCACCGACGACGCCGTACAGGACGGGCTTGAGACGGTCCTCACGGGTGTTGGGACCGCAGAGCGGGAGGCACCGTCGGATGTCGGGACGCGCGGACTGGTCAGCCAACTCCGGGACAACGACATGAAACGCGGTCTCGCGTACCTTCTGACGCTCGCAGAGGCTATCGGCCAGTCCCGAGACGAACCCTGATATCGTCGGCCGGTCGGTGTCACTCCCGGAGACGATTCTGGCGAGAGTAGAACGATCCTGCTATGAGTACGATATCGTTGTGATCACGATACAACCGGACTCAGAATAGCTTATGCTTCGGATTCGATGTCCGTGGCCGTCTGGGCGGCGTCGCTGTACTTGTCCTCGAACTCCTGGATGAGCTGGCCCATCTGGGCGTACCAGTCGTTGAGCAGCCGCTGCATCTCGTCGGCGACGACCGAGGGATCGGTCGGCATGTAGACGTGGTAGTAGCCGCCCTGCTCGTAGTTGATCTGTTCCTTTTCGAGAAAGCCGGTCTGTAGCAGTCGCTGGACCGACCGGTAGGCTGTCGAGCGCTCGCGGTCGACGGCAGCCGCAACCTCGTCGACGGTCAGCGGCTCGTCGGCTTCGACAAACTCCCGGAAACACTGCCGGTCGAGCGGCTTCAGCCCGTGAAAGCAGGCCAGCAGACCCTCACACTCCATGTCCGACTGGAGCTGTTCGACCATTGAATCGACCATCGTGTACGGTCATAGCCGGCCTACCAGCAAAAGAGTTGTGTATACGATACAATTCTCCACACAAGTCGAGCGATGACAGCAAAACTGTGATCGCTTCCAATGGCATCGCCGCAGTCCTCACTAGCTCGGGGTCTTAATCGGCGGACAGCGACGAGGATCGGCTGTCATCTCGCAACGCGGTGATGCTGCTGTAGACGACCGCCCCGCTGACCAGCAGCGCGGAGCCGAGGATCAGCGCCAGACTCACCCGATTGAGGATTGGCATCTCGTAGACGGTCCCGATCTCGCGGACAGCGACGGCGAGTGCCCCGCCGAGCAGCATCAGTCCGAAGTAGATCTTGATATCGTCCTCGTCGACGATGCTGGTGGCCGCCGAGCCGATCCGCGCCCCCAAAGCACTGCCGGCCAGCAGCGGCAACACGATCGAGAGGTCGACGCCGCCGTCGAGCGCGTAGAGAAAGCTCCCCAGCCCGCCGGAGAAGACGATCTCGAAGAGGTCGGTTCC
>JAQCNK010000091.1 GCA_028275075.1 Haloarcula sp.
GGACGTGATGGACAGTTGAACGGTACAATCTGATTCCGGTAGAATTTATGGTTGGCGCCCCAATGTTGAGTTATGCCAGAAATATCTGATACGTTACGACTGCTGTTCGAAACGTCACTTGATGACGAAGGCGACCGGTATACAGTCGCTATCCCGTCCGAACTCGTCGAAAACGGGTCCATCGACACGAATCAGTCGTACCGCGTCGCGCTCCTCTCCGCAGCCGAGGACGAATCGACTGAGACGATTTCATCGGCGGAGACTGCTGCGCCCTCATCTGTCTCCCGGCCTGAGCCTGCCCAATCGCACTCTCAGGGGCCACCCGTTGAGGAGGGCGAAGTGCGAACGGTTTCCATCGACACGCTGGGCGACCAGGGAGATGGTATCGCAAAGGTCGAACGGGGGTTCATCGTAATCGTGCCCGGGACCAAGCCGGGCGACCGTGTCGAGGTAGAGATAACTGATGTCAAGGAGACCGTCGCGTTCGCCGAGACCGTCGGCGAAGCAACTGTCCGGTAACGCTGGCGACACCCATTGTTCGACGTAAACTCCTGACCTGATAGCCTTGCTACGCATTGCCGCGGGGCTGATGACTATACGGGTCGACAGAACGATTGATAGAGCCAGACCCCGGCGAATATCTATCAAGGCTCCTGTCGACCCGTATACCCTGTCACGTCGCCCCGTCCTGATTGGGCCCGTTGATACGGACTGTTGTAGTCTCACACCGGTATCGCCGGTCCACGGTTGGACGGCTATCCATTGAGTTTCAATGGCTCCGATAGTTCTTCAGAGCGGTATCGATGATCTCGCGGCGGAGACGTTGATCCGTGGTTGGTGTGGTACCTGTCGAAGTGCACTACCCAGGGCTTCGTACCTGTGGAAAGAGTGCAGCGCATATTTCCAGTTCGGTTTTGCCAGCCGAACAGGTCGCCCAAACTGGTATTGGTTAGAACAATCAGTAGGAACGTATGAAGCAACGTCAGAAACACAAGCTCGCCGACACTGCCCAACAGATTGTGGGCGGGTTTCTGCTTGCCGGGCCCTTCGTCGTCACACAGGAAGTGTGGCAGCTCGCACGGAACATGACAATGTTCCACAGCCTGTTTCTCGTCGCGGTGGTCATGGCGATCGGTTATGGGGGTCTCTACGGTGCTGACAACGATCGTGACCCCCAGACTGAGGCCGCTATCGTCGGGATACCGGTGCGATTTGTCTCTGTGATGGTCGTCGCCTTCGGGTCGGTTGGAATGCTAGCCTTCGCTACCACCGCTCCGAGCCTGTTCCTGGATGATCTCGCGGCCAGAAACACTTTGACAGTGACTTTTCGTGCGCTCAGCGTGGCCGCAGTCTTTTCCGTCGTCGGGGCAGTGACGACCGACAGCTTATTCTGATACTGCCGGCTGCAAGGTCGTCCGGATACACTCTACCCAAGGGTGGCCGATAACACGGCTTGCCAGGAGCGTGTTACTCTTTTAATAATATTCAGTGATAGTTGACTGTCACCAGCGCCAATTCGTGAAAGAGTCAAAGATTATGCCAGACAGCGGACCTAGAACTGCCAACCAGTACAGACTGCTACTACCCTAATATTCATCTAGTCCCGGATGCGTAGTACGGTGCATGAATATTTCAATCCGGATCTTACATGTGGACGACGATCCGGACTTCAGAGACCTGACAGCGGAACTCCTCGAACGAGAGGACGACCGATTCACCATTACGACAGTGGACAGCCCGCAAGCAGGTCGTGAGCGAATTGATTCGGCGGATTTTGACTGTATTGTCTCGGACTTCGACATGCCCAACGAGTCGGGGATCGAATTCCTCGAGAGCATCCGCTCGGAGCATCCCGATCTCCCGTTCATTCTCTTTACCGGAAAAGGAAGTGAAAAGGTAGCCAGCGACGCAATCTCTGCCGGCGTAACGGATTATCTCCAGAAAGCTATCGGCTCAGAGCAGTATAAGCTACTGGCGAATCGGATCGCTACAGCGGTCGACAAGTACCGGACCGCTCTCGAGCTGGAACGCCAGAACGACCTCTTCGAGAAAGCTGAGAGTATCGGCAGTGTCGGTGCCTGGGAGTACGATATCGTCTCTGAGACATCCTACATGTCCGACGAAATGTTGCGCATTCACGGGTTGGACACCGACGAGACGCTCACGATCAGGGAGAGCATCGAATACTTCAATCCCGAAGACCGTGAGTCACTCCGAGAGGCGATCGATGCAGCCATCGAAGACGGCCAGTCCTACGACCTAGAGCTTCGAATGCGAGACGCCCACGGGACGGAACACTGGGTACGGACGCGAGGCGAACCCCAATCCGAGGACGGCAATATCGTCCGGCTCCGGGGTATTCTGCAGGACATCACCGAGCAAAAACTTCGGGAGCGGCGACTCGAACGGCAGAACTCGCGGTTAGAGGAGTTCGCACACGTCGTCTCTCACGACATCCGAAACCCGCTACAGGTCGCGAGTGGCAAGTTGGAACTGGCCAGACAGAGCGGCGATCCGGACGCGTTCGATCAAGTTGCGGACGCCCACAACCGCATCGACACTATCATCCAGAACGTCCTCTCACTTGCGCGTCACGGGCAAGCCGTCGATGCGGCGGAGCCCCTTCAGGTTCGGGAACCCGCAGAAGAATCGTGGGAAATGGTCGATACCGGTGATCTCACCCTGCGGTTCGACGACGAGATCGAGCTAACGGCCGATCACGGGCGGCTGCGACAGCTGCTCGAAAATCTCTTTCGTAACACTGTCGAGCACGGCGAGGGGGCAGAGACCGTCCGAATTGGTGAGATACAGCCATTGTATACGGCGACCCGTACCAGCGCTGACGCCACAAACGGGTTCTACGTCGCTGACGATGGCGATGGCATCCCAACCGACATCCACGACAAGGTGTTCGATTCCGGGTTCACCACGGTGACCGAACACACCGGCTTCGGGCTCGCTATCGTCTCTCAGATCGCAGAGGCCCACGGCTGGGATGTAACAGTGACCGATAGCTATAGTGGTGGAGCACGGTTCGAGTTTACCGAGCAACCGGCCGTAGATTCGGGGTGAGTGTCACTGCTGTGTGACCGTCTGCTGTCGGTTGGGAACCCAGAGTCATACTGGCGACTGTAGTTTTGCAGAAGGTCACTGCGTTCCCGCGGAGGTTTTGCCGTTGGACCGTCTGGCTACTGGTATGCGCGACCTCGACGAGACGGACATGGAGATTCTGCAGATGCTACTCGCTAACGCCCGTCGACCCTACAGCGAAATCGCTGAGGTGGTGGGCCTGTCGGCCCCGGCGGTCTCGGACCGGGTGGCTCGACTGGAGGAGGTCGGCGTAATCAACCGGTTCACCGTCGACATCGACCGCTCACAGCTACGGTCTGGGATTCCGGTACTCGTACGGATAGAACCAACGGCTGAGGACCTCTCGACGGTTCGAACGGCGCTTACGGAAACCGGTGCGGTCGAACACGTGCTCACGACTGCGGAGGCCGAAATTGTGGCGTTTGCTCGCATCCCCGACAACGATATTGCCAGTTGGCTCGCCGACACGGTCGACACGGATGCGATTGCTGCGTTCGAAGTTGAACTGCTGGCAGGTTCCACGTGGTCACCAGACTTGGGCGGGACGGAGTTTGCGCTCTCCTGTGCCCAGTGTGGTAACACCGTTGACAGCGAAGGGACCGCGGCACGTATCGACGGCTCACTCTACCAGTTCTGCTGTCCCTCTTGTGAGGCTCGCTTTACAGAGAAGTACGAGGAACTACAGGAGCAGGCCGATTGAGACAGTTATACGGGTCGACAGAACGATTGATAGCATTCGGCTCGCCAGACCCTGGCGAAGATATATCAGGGCTTCTGTCGATCCGTATAGCGTACTCGGTGCCCGATAGCACCGACCGCGGACCAATGTCGACTGGGTCATCACATCGTAACTCCGTCGGCCCAGTCCAACCGGCTTCAGCACGCACTCAAGTACGTTGAGCGCGTACGAACTGGTATGACTGTTTCCACACCCGGGATCCACCACGTGACGTGTATTGCGGGCGACCCACAGCGCACCATCAACTTCTGGGTCGAAACGCTGGGGCTCCGACTCGTGAAGCGATCGGTCAATCAGGACGACCCTGGCACCTACCACTTCTTTTTTGCCGACGCTGAGGGAACACCCGGGACGAGTATGACCGTCTTCCCTTGGGAGGGGATGCGCCAGGGGAAGGTGGGATCGGGACAGGTCGCGCGCACGGCCTTCCGCGTTCCCACGGACAGCCTCGACTACTGGGAGGACCGCTTCGAGGAGTACGGCGTCGAATATCAAGACCGCGTCGAGCGCTTCGGTGAGACCGTCCTGCCGTTTTCGGATCCCGACGGGCTGCCTGTTGAACTGGTCGAAGTCGACCTGTCTGCCGATGAGCCGACAGTTCCCTGGACGGAGTTTGTCCCCAAGCAACACGCAATCAGGGGGTTTCACTCCGTGACACTGTGGCTCACCCACCCCGATCGGACTGCCGACTTGCTTCGAGAGATGGGGCTTGAGAAGCTCGGGACCGAGGAGGCAGCGGACGGCGATCGGGTACGGTTCGCCGCGAGCGGGCCGGTCGGGAAATACGTTGACGTACTCCCGACGACCCAGAACGGCCGGCAGGGCCACGGCATCGTCCATCATGTCGCCTTCCAGACGCCGACTGAGGAGGATCAGGCGGCGATGCGGTCGGTCTTCCAATCGGCGGGGCTGCGCCCGACCCAGCAGATAAACCGCCACTGGTTCCGCTCCGTGTACTGCCGCGAGTTCGGCGGCGTGCTGTTCGAATTGGCGACGAGCGAACCGGGCTACACAAGCGACGAACCGCGCTCCGAACTTGGCGAGCGACTCGTCCTTCCCAGTGAGTTCGAGGCCCGTCGTGAGGAAATCGAGGACCAGTTGGTGGAGATCACGGTGCCGCGGGCCGGGAGCGCCCAGGCCGAAGAGTGATCAGCGGTTACCGACATGGTCGGTATTCGTTCCGGCCCCGGAATTGGGATCTACCGGTACATCGCTACAACAGTCATCATGAAGAGTCACCGATACGCATCCAACAGATCGTCGAGCAACAGAGAGCGCGGGTCCGTCACGGGGTAGGCCGTATCGATGTACTCCTCGGCGGTCTCAATATCACCGCGGACGGCGTACTTGCGGACGCGGGCCGCGTTCTCGTAGAACCCCTCGTTCAGTTCGGCGTCTCCGATACCGTTTGCCGCCGGTCCCGAGGCGAATAGCTCGTATCGTATTTCGTCAAAATCCACCATCTCCGTGTCGTGTTCTCCGATCTCCGAGAGGAGGTACTCCACGGCGAATCGCTGGAATTCGGATTTACTCGAGAAGACATCGTCCTCGACCATCTCCTCGACGCGGTCCATCACCGCCTCGGGGAACCGAACTGTAGATTTGACCACGTTGTTGATTCCAGATGGTGAACAACTATAAATCCACCCCAGTATGATAGCGATTCGACAGCTACGCGCGTGGCCCGGCGGCTACCGTTCCCGGACTTGCATCGACATCTCTTGGCGCGGGTGGGCGGTGAGCGACGGCATCAGTTCCAGCGGCGTCTCGCCCAGGAACTCTAGTTCGTACTGCTGAGCAGTTGCCGCCACGATGAGTTGCGCCTCCAGCATTGCCAGATGCTTGCCGATACAGTGGCGCGGGCCACCACCGAAGGGGAAGTACGCAAACCGCGGGCGCTCTTTCGCCCGTTCTGGTTTCCACCGTTCTGGATCGAAGGTCTCGGGGTCGTCGTAGAACCGTTCGGAGCGGTGGACACCCCACTGCGGGAGCATCAATGTCTGGCCGCTTTCGATGGGATAGCCCGACAGGCTCACGTCCTCGGTCGGCTCACGGAACATGACGTACACTGGGGGATACAGGCGCATCGCTTCCTGGATGACCCACTCCAGGTAGTCCAGTTCGCGGACGT
>JAQCNK010000095.1 GCA_028275075.1 Haloarcula sp.
GTGCGTGAGGGCTCCGTGCGGTATCTGGCTGGCGAGCGCGAGTCCGTTCTTGGGGCGGCGCTGGAACGCCTGGCCGCCGATCTGTAACGACACAGGGTTTTTGATCCCAGTCGCTGTCGTTCCGATATGAGCGACGGGCCCGTCAACGTTGCTGACCTCGACTGGACCGAACACTCACTTGAGGCCGGTGACTACGTCGCGCTCCCGCCGGGGGAAGACAGCGCCCACGACATCGAGGCCGGCGAAGACGGACTCCGCCTATTGATGAGCGGAACTATGGAGGAACCCGATATCACAGTGTATCCGGACCGAGAGATGGTGGGGCTCTACGCGGGAGCAGCACCGGGCGGCGACAGCGACGCCCGCTCACTCTCTACGTATCTCGACCTGCACGCGGAACTGGACTACTGGGAGGACTGACCGTCGCGCACGGACCCGACAGCTTTCTTCGCGCCGTAGTAAGCCCACTCGCCGGCATAACAGAAGACACAGCCGCGGAACACTGGTCGGTCCGACGGTTCGCTGGTCGCAACGTCACTCATAGCAGTATCTTGGGGACCATCCCTGGTGAAACTGGTGGTGGTATGTACGGTTCGCGCCCGAACGACGAGCGACACGCTTATTCGGCCGTACCGACCACATTTGGTAACTGATGAGCACGGAGACGACTGATCCCGAGGAGACCGAAGCCTTCCAGCAGGTGTGTGCGGAACTGGTCGACCGGATCCTCGCTGGCGAGGTCGAACGCGACGATGTCGAGAGCGCCAAGATCGATGTCTGTCGGGAGTACTCGGCGCCAAAGGTCCCTCAGAACTCCGAACTGCTCGACTACGCCCCCCAAGAACACCGCGAGGTACTGGAGGAGGTGCTCCAGCGGAAACCCGTCCGTACCGCCTCTGGCGTCTCACCGATCGCCATTATGACTTCCCCGCACCGGTGTCCCCACGGGAAATGTCTCTACTGTCCCGGCGGGCCGGATTCAGAGTTCTCTTCGGCCCAATCGTATACGGGCCACGAGCCCGCCGCTGCCCGCGGCGAGCAAAACGACTACGACCCGTACGGCCAGGTGACACTCCGACTGAACCAGCTTCGAGAGATCGGCCACCCCGTCGACAAGGCCGAACTCATCGTCATGGGCGGGACAATGACTGCCCGGAGTCACGACTATCAGGAGTGGTTCGTCAAGCGCGCCATCGAAGCCATGAACGACTTCGATGTCGACGCTGATCCACAGCCGGCCGAAGATGTCAGTTTCGCTGAAGACGACTACGAGTTCCGGTATCTGGAGGATGTCATCGCCGAGAACGAGACTGCCGACGTTCGGAACGTCGCGACGACGTTCGAAACCAAACCGGACTGGTGTGACCCCGAGCAGATCGACCGGATGCTCAGGCTCGGTGGCACGAAAGTCGAGGTCGGCGTCCAGACGACCTACGAGCGCATCAATCGGGAGATGCACCGCGGTCACGGCGTTCAGGCGAGCATTGACGCCAACCGCCGGCTCCGGGATGCTGCGTTCAAAGTCGGCTTCCACATGATGCCGGGTCAACCCGGCATGTCCAAAGAGATGTGTCTTGAAGACTTCCGCCGAATCTTTTCGGAGGCCCGCTGGAAGCCCGACTACCTCAAGATCTACCCCACGCTCGTGGTTCCGGGAACTATCACCTACGATTGGTGGAAGCAAAACCACTTCGAACCGCTACAAAACGAGGAGGCGGCCGAACTCGTCGCCGAGATCAAAGAGATGATTCCTCGCTACACCCGCCTCCAGCGGGTCCAGCGCGACATTCCGGCCGATTTCATCGAGGGTGGCGTCTGGAAGTCTAACCTCCGCCAACTCGCCTGGAAAGAGATGGAGAAACACGGGTGGTCCTGTGACTGCATCCGTTGTCGGGAGGCAGGCCACAAAGACGAGGTCGCCGAAGATATCGACCTCAACGTGATGAGCTACGAGGCCTGTGGTGGGACAGAGCATTTCATCTCCTACGAAGACTTCAACACCGACGTGCTCGTTGGCTTCTGCCGGCTGCGGTTCCCTGATGATCCCGTACGTCGGGAACTCGACGACGCCGCACTGGTCCGTGAGCTCCACGTCTACGGCAACTCGGTTGGCGTCGGGCAGACCGCCGGAGACGGCGACCACCAGCACAAAGGGTACGGCAAGCGCCTGCTCGCGAAAGCGGAGGAACTCGCTCGCGACGCCGGCTTCTCGAAAATAGCGGTCATCTCCGGTATCGGCGTCCGACAGTACTACCGGGAGAAGCTGGGATACAAGCAGGACGGGCCGTACGTCTCGAAGCAACTGTAGGGCACTCTATGGGGCGCATCGTCGGGGAGACACGGATAGCAACTGCTGGCTCTTGGTTATTTACTCGTCCCGCCCCACTGTCCGGATATGACATGCGAGCTTGCAGTCGTCGGCGCGGGCGGAGCGGGTGCGGGCGCGGCCTACGCGCTGCGTGACACCGCTGTCACGGTTACGGTTTTCGAGAAGAGCCGCGGCGTCTGTGGCCGCGCGGCCACCCGGCGGAAAAACGACTGTACCTACGAGTACGGGGCGAACTATCTCAAAGACGAGGACGAACGTGTCACCGAGCTGGTTACACAGGAGCTTCCGACGGAGGGTCTCACCGACGTCGACGAGCCGATCTACGCCTTCGAACGCGACGGCGATATCGGTGAGGGACGGGACAGTGACGAGCACAAGTGGACATACGAATCCGGTATCACACAGCTTGCAAAGCGCCTGTTCGCGGAGACCGACGCAACCGTCCACAACGGTGTCCAGGTCGAGACGCTGGAGCGGGCGGCTGGCGGGTGGCGGGTCCACGACGTCGACGGGACCGACCACGGGCAGTATGACGCCATCTTGCTCACACCGCCGGCCCCCCAGACCGCCGACCTGCTTGGCGAGGCGGCCTGGGACCACCAGGACTGTAACTCGCTCCGACAGACAGTCGCATCGGTGCCGTACCGGACCGTTATCGCCGGAATGCTACACTACCCGTTCGAACTCGACGTGCCGTGGTACGCCGCGGTCAACACCGACAAGGCCCATGATATCGGTTGGCTGGCACGCGAGGAGTGCAAAGCTGGCCACGTCCCAGACGGAGACTCGCTCCTGCTGGCCCAGATGAACGAGGGCTGGTCGGTCGCTAACTACGACACACACCCCGACCGGCTGCTGGAGGAAATAGCCCAGCGGACTGCACATCTGCTGGACGACGAGCGGCTCACTGATCCCGATTGGACCGATCACCAACACTGGCGCTACGCCCAGCCCGAGGATTCGGTGGACCGCGATGCACTCGCTCCCGCGGCCGATCACGACCTCTACTTCGCCGGTGACTGGGTGGCTGACGAACCGCGACTCCACGCGGCTGTCAGGAACGGGCTCGAAGTCGGCGCGACAATCGCCGGTGACCGCTGACTGCATTGGAGAAATGAGCAATCGCATCACGTCGTCCCAGTATCCCGATAGTCATTAGGGCGGGCGCCGTCAGCCCACGATATGGACCACAAGCGGGAGCTGACGAGCGTCGACCTCGCCGCCCTGGGAACCGAACTGGGCGCGTACGCCGGCGCGAAGCTCGATAAAGCCTATCTCTACACCGAGGACGACCTCGTGCGGCTGAAGATGCGGGATTTTGACCGGGGTCGTGTCGAGTTCATAATTGAACTCGGCGATGTAAAGGGGGCCTACGTTGCCGACGCCGACCACGTCCCCGATGCGCCCGGGCGACCGCCGGACTTCGCGATGATGTTGCGAAACCGGCTCTCAGGGGCAGATCTCGTGCGGGTCGAACAGTTCGAGTTCGACCGCATCATCGAACTGGAGTTCGACCGCGGAGACGGCTCGACCACGCTGGTCGCGGAGCTGTTCGGCGACGGGAATCTCGCTGTTCTGGACGGACAGGGCCAAGTCATCGACAGTCTGGAGACGGTGCGGCTGAAGTCTCGGACCGTCGCACCGGGGTCCCAGTACGAGTTTCCCTCCGCCCGGTTCAATCCGCTGACCGTGGACTACGACGGGTTCGCCGCCAGAATCCGGGAGTCCGATGCCGACCTCGTCCGGACGCTGGCAACACAGCTCAATTTCGGCGGGCTCTACGGCGAGGAGCTGTGTACACGGGCTGGCATCGACTACCACGAGGCAGTCGATGACCTCACTGACGACCAACTCGACCGTCTCTACGAAGTGGTTTCGGAGTTTGCGACCGTCCTCCGCGAGGGGCCGCTGGACCCACGGGTCTACTACGAGGAGATCGAGGGAGAGACAGACGAGGACGGCGAGCCGAACCGACGCCGTATCGACGCGACACCGGTCGCCTTGGCGGAGTACGAACACCTGTACAGCGAACAGTTTGACGCGTTCAACGCCGCGCTCGATGACTACTTCTACAACTTCCAGCGCGAGGACGAAGTCGAGGGCGGCGAAACCACCCGCCCTGACTTCGAGAGCGAGATATCGAAGTACGAGCACATCATCCGCCAGCAACAGGAGGCGATCGAAGAGTTCGAGGCCGACGCCCAGGCCGAACGTGCGAAGGCCGAACTACTCTACGCTCGGTACGACCTCGTCGACGAAGTGCTTTCGACGGTCCAGAGCGCGCGTCGCGAGGACGTCCCGTGGGACGACATCGAGGCCAAGTTCAAGCAGGGCGCTGACCGTGGTATTCCGGCCGCAGAAGCTGTCGTCGGCGTCGACGGTAGCGAGGGAACCGTGACGCTCGAAATCGACGACACCCGAGTGACGGTCGACGCGGACACCGGGGTCGAGAAGAACGCCGACGAACTGTACAAGGAAGCAAAGCGTATCGAGGGGAAGAAGGAGGGCGCTCAGGCAGCTATCGAAGACACTCGTGAAGAGTTAGCGGCCGTTACAGAGCGTCGCGACCAGTGGGAAGCCGACGACGGCCAGTCCGATCAGGACGATGACGAGGCTGAGGCCGACGAGGAGCCGACAGATTGGCTCGCCGAGCCGTCGATACCCATCCGCAACAACGAGCAGTGGTACGAGCAGTTCCGCTGGTTCCACACGTCGGACGGGTATCTGGTCATCGGCGGACGGGACGCCGACGACAACGAACAGCTTGTCCAGAAGTATCTCGAACGCGGAGACAAGTTCTTCCACGCACAGGCACACGGCGGGCCGGTCACCGTACTCAAAGCCACCGGGCCCAGCGAATCGGCGAAAGAGGTCGAGTTCCCGCAGTCCTCGCTCGACCAGGCCGCGCAGTTTGCCGTCTCCTACAGCTCGGTCTGGAAGGACGGGAAGTTCGCCGGCGATGTCTACATGGTCGACCCGGATCAGGTCTCGAAGACGCCCGAAAGCGGGGAGTATCTAGAGAAGGGGGGCTTTGCTGTCAGGGGTGACCGAACGTACTTCGAGGACACGCCGGTCGGTGTCGCAGTCGGTATCTCCTGTGAGGACCGTACGCAGGTCGTCGGCGGGCCGGCGGCGGCCATCGAGGACGACGTGGCGACGAGCATCCAAGTCGAACCCGGACAGTACGCCCAAAACGACATCGCAAAGCGGCTTTACCGGGAGTTCAAGGACCGCTTCACCGACGAGACGTTCGTCCGCAAAGTCGCGAGTCCGGACCTCATTCAGGAGTTTCTGCCGCCGGGCGGGAGTCGGATGGTCGAGGAGTAGCACCGCTCACACAGAATCATACACCTGTTGGTCGGAGTATAGGTAGGTGCGAGACGGAACGTCGCCCGATCGGGCGACACCCTATGGTGTACGGGTCGACAGCGACCAAGCCGGGTGCGGGCCGGCCGCGGTCTGAATAGCAGGGCACTTCTGTCACGATAGCGCAGTTCGGGTATGCAGATACAGAGCCGGCAGGACACCGGCGAGGGTCGTGAGCGTGTCGAACTGGTCCCCGAGACGCTCGACGACCTCTGGCACCTCTCCTATGTCATCGAACCGGGGGACCACGTCTCGGGTGACACCACGCGGCGAATCCAGCGCAACGACGAGAACCTCCGGGACAAAGGCGGGGAGCGCGAGCCGATGTGGCTCAAAATCGAGGTGACAGATGTCGAGTTCGCGAAGTTCGCAAACCGCCTGCGCGTCGGCGGCGAGATCGTCGACTGCTCCCGCGAGGACCAACTGGGATTCCACCACACTTTGAACGTCGAGGAACACACCGAACTCACCATCGAGAAACGGTGGAAACCAGACCAAGACGATCGGCTTGCGGAAGCCGTCGAAGCCACCGAGAACCCCGACGTGGCTATCGCGACTGTCGAGGAAGGCCAGGCGCATGTTCACACCGTTGCCCAGTACGGGACCGAGGAACGTGCGACAATTACTTCGACGACGGGGAAAGGCGATTACGCCCGGCCCCGCGACGAACTCTTTGCAGAGCTTTCGGCTGTGCTCAAGCGTCACGATGTCGACGCGTACATCCTCGCTGGTCCCGGCTTCACCAAGCAGGACGCGCTTGAGTACTTCCAGGACGAGATTCCGGAGATCGCCGAACAGATAACCGTCGTCGACACCGCGGCTGTCGGGGACCGTGGTGTCCACGAGGTGTTGAAACGCGGCGCCGTCGAAGATGTCCAACAACAGACCCGCATCGCAGAGGAGGCTGACTACATCGACGAGCTGATGGCCCGGATCGGGGAGGGCAGCGAGGTGGCGTACGGGCCCGACGAGGTCGCAAAAGCCGCCGATTTCGGCGCTATCGAAACCCTCCTCGTGCTCGACGAGCGACTCCGAAAAGAGCGCGCCGGGGAGGGCGCCTGGGACATTGACGCCGACCGTATCATCGAGACAGCAGAGCAGAAAGGTGGCAACGTGACGGTCTTCTCCGCGGAGTTTGCACCCGGCGAGCAGCTTGCAAACCTCGGCGGTATCGCGGCGCTGCTCCGCTACCGGCTTGAATGATATGGAGTTCAAACCAGAGAATCAATTTTGGTAATTACAACACTCGTGGAAATAGGATAACAGCAACACCGACGCAGTCCCCACATTATCGATTTTACTTTTTCTGAACTCGTCAGAAACAGATAGTTTCGTCCCCAGGGTAGATATCAGAGTATCGATTTTGGTAATTGCCACACCCATATTTATCCCTCAGCCCAGCAATAGTAAAGTAATCAGGGGTGCCAAATTATGTCATTTGAAGAACAGCAAGACTTCGCGAGGCAGGTTGCAGACCTCAACAAGTACGGTCAGGCGCTCAATCGCTGCGAGACCGTCGAAGAGGTCGTCTCGCTGACCCTCGAGGCGATGTCGCTGCTGTTTCAGTTCTCATACTCCACGTTCATTGAGGTGCGCGACGGGGAGATGGAAGTGGTCCACAGCACGAATCCGCGGTTGACGCAGGGTGGCAAACCCAGCTCTATCGCAATGCAGGCCTTCGACGAGGGTGAGACCGTCGTGATGACCGGTTCGGATGCGGGTCTCGACATCGACTCCGACGTAACCGCGACGCTCGCGGTCCCGACGCAGGTCGGCGGCGAAGTGACCGCTATCTTGGTCACGCGGTCTACCTCGGTGGATACAGTCGGGGATGAGTACAGCCGTCCGCTGGAGATTCTGGCCTCCCACGCGGCGACAGCAATAAGCAACATCCGTTCGCGTGAGCGGCTCGAACGCGCCCGACAGGATCTTGAAACGCGCAAGGAGATGATCCAGATGTACGACCGACTCCTGCGTCACGATCTGGGCAACGACCTCCAGATCATCTCGGGCTTTGCCGAGGTCGTCGCGAGCGAGGTCGACGGGCGGACCGCTGAAAACGTCGAGAAAATAAAGCGGGCTGCGGATAGCTCAGCGGACCTCATCGAACGGGTCGGCAACCTCGTGAACACGCTGGAAGAGCAGGAAGAGCCCGAGCCGCGAGATCTCCGAGATATTCTTGGGTCCACAGTCACCGAAGTCGACGCGAACTTCCCGGAACTGACCGTCGACTTCGACCCCGAAACTGCCAGCTACCGCGTCTACAGCGGGGATCTACTCGATTCGGTGTTCACGAACCTCATCTCGAACGCTGCCGTTCACAACGACGGGCCGATCCATATGGATATCTCCGTCCGTGAAACCGGTGACGACTCAATCGTTATCATGTTC
>JAQCNK010000097.1 GCA_028275075.1 Haloarcula sp.
TTCAACAAGCGGACTACTTCACCTAACGAGCTTCGAGAGACGTTCGTTTGCGGTGCGGTTGTCAGTACCGAGCTTTGTGAGGTACTGAATTTACGCTACCCACTCTCAGACAGCGATCTTACTTGTAGGTCACGAGACTATACATCACGAACAGGTAGCCAAACGTTGTCAGGCCGCTGTTGACTAGCAGGAGTGATCTGGCCCCTGCAAAGTCGGTAATGAACGCGCTGATCATCGTCGCGGCGGCGCCCGCGACGGCAAGCGAAAAACCAAGCGACAGGTAAAGCATCGCCTGCCGGGACGTTTGGACGTACGCCCGCATCGCCATCCCGACCATGGTGAGTCCGGCGACGACGAACACGAGCGTAGAGATAGCATAGAGGAGTTCTATCATCGGCACTGAAAGGTGGTAGGCCAACCCGCGTATTAAATTCACGCTCGTGAATATCCCTGTTGATAATAAGACCTACCGAGTTAGCATCCAGCGCCAACGGAGCTACGTGTCCGAGAGCGTTCGCCACGCCTCATCGAGTTTGTTCGTGACCTCGGAGCGTTCCTCGACGTCTATCGTCAACTCTTCGTCGAAATCGATTCGGACCTCATCGACATTGCGCCGGTAGACTTTGATGCGTCGGCGGTCATCGGAGAGGATGTTGTCATGGAGTTCGAGCAGATCGTGTTCGGTGAGTTCATCGATCCGCCGATAGCAGGTCGCAATCGGAATCTCGAGTTCGTCACTCAGGTCTTGGGCGGAGATAGGTTCATCGGTTGCATCGAGTATCTCGGCGCTGTATTTGTTTCCCAGCGTCTGGAGAAGCTCCGCGGATGCCATCGTTATCAAAGCATAAATTCAAGCTTTAATAAAGCTATCGGGAATTATACCACTCGATCCGGGCGACGATAGAATACCAGCCGAAGTGGCAATTTCAGGCGTTAGAAGAGTTTTTAGGACTATTCTATGTCCTAATAACCGGCACACAGTCCTAAATTGGCGACTCATCTTCGTTCATCATCGAGAAAGCGCTGGCGTTCTGGTGGACTTTGATACCACCCTGATCAATCTCCATCGGATAGATATCGGTCTCGATGTCCTGCTTGCGCATCTTGGCCACCCAGGCGTACCGGCTAACGCCGGAGTCGGTCGGCGTCTGGATAAGATAGATGTTCCCGTCTGTGAGGTAGTTCTCCAGACCGATATTCGTGTCCGGAAAGACCGCTCCCTGTTCGTTGGTCATGAGGGTCGTAAGCCCGTTTGCCCGGAGGATATCGGTCAGTTTCAGCAGGTACATGCGTTTCTCTTTCTCGTCCTCGAAGAAAAGCTGGAACATCGCCAGCGAGTCCAGCACGAGACGGTCGTAGTCGTCGTCTTCGAGATCTTCAAGCAGTATTTCCAGCGAGGAGGAGAAATCGTTCTCCCGGAGGAGCACCTGCTTGTCGTACACCTTGATATCGCCGTTGTCAACGTACTCGGACCACTTATCGAAGCCGATGGATTCTGCGGCCTGTCGGAGGTCTTCCTCGTTTTCCTCGAATGAGAGGTAGATGCCTTTCTCGCCGAACATCTCGACCCCGTTGTAGATGTACTGGAGACAGAGTATCGACTTCCCCGCCCCGGGGTTGCCACTTATCAGCGTCGTGGAATCTTTCACAATACCGCCGTTGAGAATCTCGTCGAGACCGTCGATGCCAGTTTTGGTTAGCTGTATCATAATGTCAGAGTTTGGTATCTGTTGATCGTTCTCGGGTGATAAAGACTCTTGTTGCACACGATCAGGAGCGCTACTGGGTACTATGGACCATTGCAGGGTCAACCCAGATGACAAACTCGTCGTCGCGCTTGACAACGCCACGAATGGAGCCCGAGTCGTTAGCTGGTGACTGGTCTATCTGTTCGGGTGAGACCTGAACCACTTGGTACACTTCGTCGACGAGCCAGCCAGCCGCACCCTGATCCTGGACGATGTCCGGGTCGAAGACGATAATGCGTTGCCCCTGGCTGTTGTCCTGAATGCCAAAGACGGTCTTGGGGTCGACGATGGACGTCGTCCGGCCACGGAGGTCCATTACACCCTCGACGTGGGCCGGCGCGTTTGGCACTTGGGTCAGTTCCCCGATGTCGACTATCTCGGTCACGTAGCCGATGCTGACACAGTACGTCTCCTCGCCGAGTTTAAATTCGAGCACCTGGCCGGTTGTGGTTGACTGGGCTGACATGGCTCCCGGTATACCAAGACGTGGACGCTGAGTGTATAAAAGGGTGTGTGCTGGACTATCAACTTTGATTACGTGGGCGGAGTCTTTATTTTGGGCCAGTGGGGAGTTCGGCGTAGCTATGCAGCTGTTCCGCTCACAAACGAGATCTACCCCACAGGGACCGAGCTGACGATGCCCGGTGGGACGCGTGCAGTGGTGGCCGACGACTCACACTTCATGCGGAGTGTCATCTCGGACATCCTCGAAGAGGGGGGTATCGAGGTCGCCACGGAGGCCAAGAACGGCCGGGAGGCGGTTGAGGCCGTCATCGCGCACGAACCCGATGTCGTGACGATGGACGTCGAGATGCCGGAGATGAACGGTATCGAGGCAACGGAGAAAATAATGGCCGAACATCCAACGCCGGTTCTCATGCTGTCCGCGCATACGGACGAGAACGCGGACGTGACCTTCGAAGCCCTGGATAAAGGGGCAGTCGATTTCTTCCGGAAACCAGGTGGCGAGGTTTCCATGGAGATGTCGCGGCTGAAAGACCAACTCGTTGATATCGTCAAGTCGGTCGCTGAGGTCGATGTCGGGAACCAAGCGCGGTCCGCATCCCCCCAGACGGACGAGCAGACGAGTCGAGGCGGAGACGAGAGTCGGTCGTACGTCGGCGACCCGACACTCGTCATCGGTTCCTCGACTGGCGGCCCGAAGATGGTCGAGCAGGTGATGGCAGAACTACCGGTCGCAGCGGACTTCCGGGTTCTCATTGTCCAGCACATGCCGGAGGGATTCACCGGTCGCTTCGCTGAGCGCATCGACGCCCGGAGCGACTACGACGTGCGGGAGGCGACTGGTGGCGCCCGGCTTGCCGGAGGTGAAGCACTCGTCGCCGCCGGTGATCGCCACATGGAGATCAAGAACTATCGGAACGGCCGACTCCGAGTGAAACTGACCCAGGACCCGCCCGAGAACAGCGTCCGACCGGCCGTCGACGTGACGATGCGGACGGCTGCCGACGTCGTCGACGACCCGCTCGTCGGTGTCATCCTCACCGGAATGGGCGGCGACGGCGCAGACGGAATCGTGCGGCTGAAAGATGCGGGCGCACGCACCATCGCACAGGACGAAGCCACGTCTGCGGTGTACGGGATGCCCAAGCGAGCAGCCGAAACCGGCTGCGTGGATAGCGTGCTGCCCATCGACGAAATTGCGAGTGGGATTCTCGACACGATAACGACTGAGGTGACCTCATAATGGACGATCAATACTTAGATGCCTTCATCCGCGAGAGCGAGGAGGCGATAACGGAGCTGAACAACTCGCTACTCGATCTGGAATCGGACCCCGCTGACGAGGCGGCGATGGACTCCATCTTCCGGACTGCCCACACGCTGAAGGGGAACTTCGGCGCGATGGGCTTCGACGACGCGGCGAACCTCGCACACGCGATGGAAGACTTACTCGATGCCATGCGACAGGGCGAGATGCAGGTGAACCCGGACGTGATGGACCTCATCTTCGCCGGCGTCGACCAGATAGAGGTCATCGTCAACGAGATCGAGTCAGAGGGCGAGTCGACGACCAACTCCGATGAACTGGTAGCGCAGCTTCGGACTGTGCTGGAGGATGGGGCCGACGCCGCTGGCGGTGGCGGTGCGGAGTCCGCCGCGGCCAGTCCCAGTGGCGCCAGCGATATCGATGTCGACGCTGATATCGACGCGGATGACGCCGAGGGGCGCGTGGTCCACGTGACCGTGGATGTCGGTGAGTCGGACATGCTCGGCGTGGACTCGATGCTGGCCCTGGAGAACATCGAAGACATATTCGATATCCTCGGGTTCGAGCCGAGCCGGGCCGATATCGAAGACGGCGAGTACGAGGACAGCTTCGATCTCTACCTCGACGCGGGCGACGCTGCGACAGTCGACGCCGAACTCGGATCACTCGGCAAGATCGACTCGTTCACCGCGACGGACATCACCGACGAACTGACTGCGTCGGCCACAGAGACCGAGACAACGGCGGCCGATGCGGGCGGAGCGGCCGATAGCGGCGGGGCGGCCGATAGCGGTGGGGCGGCCGATAGCGGCGGCGAGGAGGAACACAGCGTCGACGAGATCAAGTCGGTCCGCGTGGACGTCAACCAACTCGATGACCTCCACGGGCTGGTCGAGCAACTTGTGACCAGCCGGATCAAGTTGCGTCGTTCCGTCGAGACTGAGGATCTCGACTCGGCCGGCGAGACCCTCAACGAGCTGGATAAGATCACGGCGAACCTCCAGAACACGGTGATGGATATGCGGCTCATACCGCTGAAGAAGGTCGTCGGGAAGTTCCCTCGGCTCGTGCGCGATCTGGCCCGGGAACTCGATAAGGACATCGAGTTCGAAATAGAGGGGGAAGATATCGAGCTCGACCGGACCATCCTCACGGAGATTTCGGACCCGCTGATGCACATCCTCCGGAACTCGGTGGACCACGGTATCGAGTCACCAGCCGAACGCCAGAAGGCGGGCAAGGAGCCGACCGGGAACATCACCCTGCGTGCGTCACGCGAGCGCGACCACGTTATCATCGAGGTTGAAGACGACGGCGCCGGGCTCGATGTCGAGGGGATCAAGAACAAGGCCATCGAGAAGGGCGTCCGGTCACCGGAAGAGCTGGAGGCGATGGACGACTCCGCAATCTACGACCTCGTCTTCCATCCCGGCTTCTCGACGGCCGACGAGGTGACCGACACGAGCGGCCGCGGCGTCGGGATGGACGTCGTCCACGACACCGTCACCCAACTTGACGGCTCGGTCAACGTCGACTCCGAACCGGGCCACGGAACGACCGTTGCCTTGCGCCTGCCAGTGACGATGGCTATCGTGAAGGTGCTATTCGTCGAGGTAGGCGACGAAGAGTACGGCGTCCCGATCAAGAACGTCGACGAGATAACCGCCACCTCGTCGGTCAAACAGGTCAACGGGACAGAGGTGATCAAGCACAACGACGACATCTACCCGGTCATCCACCTCGACGACACGTTCGAGGTTCCGGGCGAAACGACCAACGGCGACGGGATGTTGGTCCGTATTCGGGAGTCCGAGCGCCAGGTCGCCCTGCACTGTGACTCAGTCAACAGCCAGGAGGAGGTGGTCGTCAAACCGCTGGAGGGGATCCTCTCGGGGACGCCCGGCCTGTCGGGAACCGCGGTGCTCGGCGACGGAAACATCGTTCACATCCTCGACGTGGTGACCCTATGAGCAGCGACGACAGACAGTTCCAGCGCCTGATCGAGTTCATCGGGTCGAACATGGATTTCGAGTCGGGCTTTTACAACGACGCGTACCTCGACCGTCGCATCACGGCCCGGATGCGACGAACTGACACAGACAACTACCGGACGTACAAGCAGTTGCTCAAGCGCGAGGCCGACGAGCGCGAGGCGCTGCTCGACTCACTGTCGATCAACGTCACTGGCTTCTTCCGGAACCCCGAGGCGTGGGAAGCACTGCGTCCGATACTGCAGGAGCTGACCGAGAACCACCGCACTGTCCGCCTCTGGTCAGCCCCGAGCGCCGACGGGCGAGAGCCGTATTCTGCGGCGATGCTGGCGCTCGACGATCCGGATATCAACGCCAACCGAGTCGAGGTGCTCGGGACGGACATCAACGACGACATCCTCGAAGAAGCCCGCGACGCGACCTACGAAACGTCCCATACGACGGACATCGCAGACGAGCTTGCCCCGCTCGATGATTACGCGGAGTACGTCAACGAAGACGGGAACACCTTCACTGTCAAAGAGTCCGTCACCGAGATGGTCACGTTCGAGCAACACGATCTCATCCGCGGGCGGGCTAAGCGTGACTTCGATCTGGTGTTCTGTCGCAACCTGCTCATCTACATCGACAGCGAATACAAGGTACCGATCTTCGAGACCATCCGCGGCTCGCTACGTGAGGGGGGGTACCTCATGATCGGGATGACCGAGACCCTTCCCGCAGAATGCCGCGAAGGCTTCGAGCCCGTCGACAAGGCACACCGAATCTACCGCCGGGTATGAGCCTCTACCAGCTCGAACGCGAAGGCGACGTTCAAGAACTCATTCGCGTGTTGCGCGAGAGCGACAAGGATCGGATGCAGCTACGGGCCGCCGAACTACTCGGGAACTTCCCGGACCACGACGACCGCCGGGATGTCGTCAACGCGCTCGTGCAGGCGGCCAAAAACGACAACGACGAGGTGACTGCGGCAGCAATCGACTCGCTGGACGAACTCGGGGGTAACGCGATTGATCAGCTCATCGGGAGCATGGCCGGCACAGACCTCGACGCAGACGCTGCCGACTGGGTGAAAGCCAAGGCGTTCATGCAGGCGTTAGACGCGGACGTGCCGGAGTTACGGATGGCCGCCGCCAACGGGCTTGGACGGCTAGGTCAGGCCGACAGCGTCCCGAAACTCACCGAGCGCTTCGAAGACTCGGACCCTCGCGTCCGAGCGCGAGCGGCCCGTTCGGCCGGGAAGATAGGTGATTCGCGGGCAACCAGCGCACTGGAGACACTTCTCACGGACCCGAAAGGCGCCGTCCGCCGGGAGGCCGCCGAGGCGCTTGGCAACATCGGGAACCGACAGGCACTGCAGACGCTGTTGCCGATGTACGAGGACGACAACGAGCAGGTCCGCCGCATCGCAGTCGGCGCGTTCGGCAACTTCGAGAACGACAACCCCATCGACCACCTCGTCGAGGCACTCTCCGATGACTCCCCGGCGGTCCGCCGGACCGCCGTCTACTCGCTCATCGAACTGCTGTCGAACGTTCCCAGCGACCGGAGCCACGAGATCCGGGACACCGTAGTGGAGAAACTGTCGAGCGAGGACGACCAGAGCGTCGTCGTCCCGCTGGTCGAGATACTGGAAGAGAGCACCCAGGCGGCCCAGCGGCGCAACACCGCCTGGCTGCTCGGTCGGATCGCCGGCCAGGACGGCCGCGGGCGCGTCATCGACTCGCTCGTCGAGGCACTGCAGGACGACGACCAGATGCTCCGACAGTTCGCCGCTACCAGCCTCGCTGAACTGGGCGGCGAGGACAACATGGTCGAGCGGCGGCTGTTGAAACTCGTCGAGGACGACGCCACGGACCCACAGGTGAAGGGACAGGCGATCTTCACGCTCGGGAAGGTCGGCGGCGACCGCTCCCGGAAGACGCTAGATAAAGTCATCGACGAGACCGAACACGACATCGTCCGGAAGAAGGCCTTCTCGGCCATCTCGAAGCTCGGAGGCCGGATATGACCCGTCGTCGTCCGGGGTGGGTAACACTGTCGGCTGTACCATCACGGCAGAAATCGCCCAGCCTGGGCGCCGATTATCTCCACGTACGTACAGCCAACAGTATAAGTCCCGGCGTGGCCTACGGCTAGGTCGAGTAGATGAGTGGGGAACACACACTGGTCGACACCAAGGGGAAGTTCGTCCAGGTAGTCAACGACGGACGCAAGCGCAACGACATCGAGTGGTTACCCGGCCGTATTCTCCTGTCGAACAAGCGTCTCGTGCTTGCGACCAGCGGGGGCAAGCGCACAATAGCGCTGTCGAAACTCACCAGTGTCACCGCCAGTCAGATGAACCAGCCCCTCGCCCAGGTTGACGGGTACATCAAAGTCCAAGCCGGCCGGGATGCCTGGCTCGTCTCCCCACAGGCAAGCGACGAGTTCGAGGACGAACTCTACCGGACGCTGCTGGACCAGATTGTCGTCCTCGTCAAACACCCGGCACTGAAAGGCGGCGTCGTCACGGAGGCCACCTGGGAGAAAGCCCGGTTCAAGATAGACGAGGAACAGGAAGACACGGTCAATATCGCGATCTCCAGTGGCACGTTCGTCGAACTCGACATCGACGACGTAGGGACCGTCGAACAAAAGGAGAAAGCGATCCGAGGGAAGGAACGCCCACTGCTCGAAGTAGAGCACACCATCGACGGCACCAGCGTCGAGACCCACATCTCGGGGTCGCCCCGGCACGTCTCGCTCATCAATGGGCTCGTGCGTCAGGGCGAGCAGCGCAACGCCGCCGACGATGTCGACCTCTCGCCAGAAGAGACGCAGGTGCTGATGGCGCTGTATTCGGGCATCTCGCCGTTCAAAATCCCCGATTTCGTCGATATGGGCATCGACGAGGTAGAAGCTGTCTACGACCGGCTGCTAGAGGCCGATATTTTGGAGCCCGTGCGGACTCGCCGCGAGGTGCAACTCGAGGCCCGTGGGCGGTCTATCGCTGGCGAAGCTAGCTCCGATCAGTAACCATCTCAGAACCGCGTGGTGTCCAAGACGAATTTTACGAGGCCATAGAGGGCTATACCCCCGACAAGCACCGCACTCTCGACGGGGCCGTACTGGAACGGGTAGACGGTTAACCCGAGAAAGGCGATGGCGCCGACCGCTCCAAACACTCCAATCCGGAGCCCCAGGGCGCCAAGATCCATATCGGGAGGCGATACGGGAAGATAAATAACGTTTGCCGTTCCTCCGGCAGAATACTACTCCGGCTGCTCCTCACCGCCGTCAGCCATCGTCACCGACCCGGCCTCGGCGAGTCGGTCGAACTCAAACGTCGCAGATGAGAGGCGAGCGGCCACGAGCGTCGCGGCCGTCGAGACGATGACGGCGCCGCCGAAGGCGGACAGATACAGCGGGTCGGCAGCGGGCAGCAGATCACCGACCAGCGGGACAGCGGTGATGACGCCCCGAAAGTCCGGGAAGAAGGCCAGCCCGACCGCCAGCCCGGCGAGACTGCTGGCAAGTGCGCCACGGCCGGTGAGCCGCCGGGAGTAGAGCCCGGCGACGAGCGGGACGGCGACCGCGGCGCCCAGCAGGTCCGCGAAAAAGAAGAGACGGAGAACGCTACGGGCCCGAAGACTGACGTAGATGGCAGCGACGGCGACAACGAGCGTGAGAAGCCGGGCGCCCAGTCGGAGCGTTCGGTCGTCCGGGTCTGCGAGCAGTCGGGGGAGGTCCGCAGTGACCAGGCTTGCGAGCGCCGAAAACAGCGAGTCGACGGAACTGACCACGAGCAAGAGCGCGAGGAGGACAACCCCCAGCAGGATGGGCTCGCCGAACGCGCTCTCGACAAGGACGAAGAACGCCACATCGGCGTTGTAGGCTCCACTGGTCACGTCGGTGACGACGCCGCCCTGGCCGACGGCAACGACTCCCAGGAGCGCCGCGACGGCCACGATAGCGCCGTTAACTACCGTTGCGTTGCGGAAGCCGCTCGCGACAGTCTGGCTGTCGCGGCTCGCGTAGACGCGCTGCCACCAGGTCTGGTTGATCATCTCCGCGCCGAAGATGGCAAACGCGAGCGCGAGTCCGAACTGGAGGCCGGCCGCGTTGGTGGGGTCAAGCAGCGCCGGATCGGCGGCCGTGACGCCCGAAACCACCCCGGTCGGTCCACCGACGGCGATGACGACGCCGCCGACAACGATTGCCAGCAGCGGCCCGACCAGGATAGCCTGGACAGTGTCGGTGACGATAGTCGCCCGGAGACCGCCATAGCCCGTATAGAGGAGGACAAAGCCGCCGACGAGAACGGCGGTCTGCCACTGCGGGACACCGGCGACCAGTGAGAGCGCGGCCGCGATACCCGTTAGCTCGGCGGCGACGAAAACGAACATGTACAGCGCCGAGACGAGGACGACGAAGCCGTACATCGCCGAGCCGTATCGGGCGTGAGCGTACTCAGTCAGGGAGTGTCCTTCCGGGAGGAGGTCGCGCACGCGGGGGCCGAGCTTCGAGTAGACGAACATCGGTACGGCGGTCCCGATGCCGTAGCCGATGGCAGCGGCGATGCCAAAGCCGGCACCGGCTTCGGGCGCCGATAGTAGTATCCAGACGCCCATCGATGAGGCGACCAGCGTCGCCGTAGTCCGGCCCGGCCCCATCGAGTTCCGGGCGGTGAGGAAGTCGTCCGTCGAGCCATCGTCCCGCCGTGTGTACCAGATGCCCAGTGCGGCGAACGAGACCATCGTGAGCACGGTCAGCCCGAGAGCGAGCGTACTGTCGACCATCAACGGTCACCCCCAGTCACTGTCTCTTGGGCTCGGGTTTCTTCGTAAGCGGCATCGAAAAAGTCGACTTCAAGCGTGACGGTTCGGGTGAACAGTTCCGATATGCGGGCCTGTCGGCGCTCGCTGGCGGCGGCGCCCTCGCGGTCCAGCTCTGTGCGGAGCCAGCCGACGAAGGATTCGAACGGCGGGACCGCATGCAGGTCTATCCACTCCTGGAGGTAGAACCGGTCTGGACCGTCGGCCGTGGCGAGTTCGTCGTCGGTCGCCCAGCTCAGGTAGACCCACTCGGCGGGGACCAGCACGGCGAGCGTCTCGGCGTAGTCGCCTTCGCCAGCGGCCCGGCGAAGGAGATCGCGAAACGCCGCTGTCGGCTCGGCCAGTGTCGGATCCTCGTAGCGGGATGCGGGTACGTCAAGTGCCCCAAAGGAGCGCTGGAAATAATCATCTTCGTCGTCGGTCACCGTTTCCAGGAAGTCGACCAGTCGGGACTTGGCGGCCATTGTCGGGGCGTCGCCCACGGCGTGGCCGAACAGCCCGACGAGCGTCTCGACGAAGGCGTAGTCCTGCAGGAGATAACGCCGGAAGACGACGTCATCGATACTGTCCGCGTGGAGTTCGCGAACGAACTGGTGGCGAGTGGCATCCGCCCAGGCCTCGCCCGAGCGGGCGCGGAGCCAGTCGGTAAAGCGTGCACTCTCACGGTCGGCCGCGTAGTCGGCGTAGGTGGCCGGGACGGTCGCCGATGACTCGGCGACGCTGCTGTCGCTCATACCTCCCACCCCTCCTCTCGCCAGGCGGCGTCCCAGAAACGGTACTCGTAGCGAGCGGAGGTCCGGAAGATGTCCCGATAGCGCTCGCGTTCGGCTGTAGTGGCGTCGGCGGCCACATCGTTCATAAGCTCCTTGCACCACTCGGTGAGGTCGGTGAACTCCTCCCCGGCGTACATTTCGATCCACTCGCTGTACCCCTGGTGGTCGGGACGGCCACGCTCGTCCAGCCGTTTGGCCGTCTCGTTGAATCCCCACATACAGGGCAGCAGGGCTGCGACGAGATCGCCGAACGTTCCCGTCGACGCCACGCGGACCAGAAAGTCGGTGTAGGCTCGCGTCGTCGGCGACGGCTCCGTGGCTTCGAGTTCCGTCTCGCTGACACCGAAGTCGGCGGCGTACGCGCGGTGGAGGTCCATCTCCGTGTTGATAGTCGAATCTAGCAGTTTCGCGAACCTCCCCATTCGTCGCAGGTCAGGGGCGTTGGCCGCACCCAGCGCGAACACGCGGGCGTACTCGGTGAGGTAGACGTAGTCCTGGCGGACCCAGTAACGGAAGGGCGCCTCGTCTAAGCTCCCCTCGCCTAGCTGTTCGACCATCGGATGGCCGACGATGGCATCCCAGATGGGGTCGCCGATATCGGCCAGTTCCTCGGTGAAGCTCATGGATGCGGGTGAGGGTTCCACGGTAATATAATCTAGTGATATAATTCGCTTATACACTGCCGTGCGGGGCCGACAATATAAGACGCCACTGCCCGAACGGCGGGGTATGTCGCTCCGGCTGCCCAGCGAGATCGTCGTCGAGGACGTGTTGCCGACGCTACGGGTTCTGCTCGCTCGCGAACTCGCCACGCACGGGCTGACTCAACAGGAGATAGCGGCGCATCTGGGCGTAACCCAGGCGGCCGTCTCAACGTACGTCAGCGGTGAGTCGGAGCTGAAGCCTCGCATCGCCGAGCACCCGCGGACAGATGACGCGGTCGACGCCGTCGCCGCGGGGCTGGCCAGCGGCGAGATGGACGGCTACGACGCGCTGGCCGAGGTGCTGGAGCTCGTCCGGGCGTTCGAGGACCGTGGGCCAATCTGTGAACTCCACGAAGAGGCGATGCCCGGCCTCGAAGGGTTGGGCTGTGACCTCTGTGTGCGTGGCTCGAACCCCGAGCTCCGGACCGAACGCGCGGTGCTAGACGACGTTCGCGAAGCCGCTCGCGTGCTGGCGACCAGCCCCGGCGTCGCGGCGGCCGTCCCGAACGTCGGCACCAACGTCGGGACCGCGCTCCCGGACGCGACAGACGTGGCGGACGTGGCCGCCGTCCCGGGCCGCATCTACGAGATGGGCGGCCGCGTCGAGGTGCCCGCAAATCCCGAGTTCGGGGCCAGTGAACACGTCGCGACCACGATCCTGGCCGCGATGGCCGAGGTCCCCGACCGACGGGGTGCGGTCAACCTCGCAACCGACGATGCGTTGCTAGATGCAGCCCGGTCGCGCGGCCTCGACTCGATGGAGTTCGAAGCGGGCTACGAGAACCGGGGCGAACGGCTCGTCGAGCAGTTCGAAGCCCGGGAGACGGTCCCAGAGGTACTCTATCATCGGGGCGCGTTCGGTATCGAGCCAATTACCTACGTGCTGGGCGAGACAGGTGCCGACGCCGCGCGGCTGGCGGCGGCCCTCGTTGCTGAGGCAGCAGACGAGTAGCGGTTCGGTCACACTGGCTCTACCTTCGCACAGATATGCGCGACCCCGGTAGCGAATCAGTCTGCTACAGCTACCAGTGCTACACGTTGACGTCTTCCAGATGTTTACTGGCCACGACCTGCCCAGTCGGCGTGAGTGTCGGGCCGTCGGCGCTATCCTGAACGAGGCCGTCCTCCTCGAGGTCCTGCAGCAACATTGACACCTCTGAGGAGTCCTTGCCGAGGATAGAGGCCAGCGGCATCCCCGCCATATCGCCGGTGGAGTAAATAGCCACGAGCACCTCCTTTTTGCCTCTGGTGAGTTCGATCTTGCTGAGTTGCTCCATGAGTTCGGAGTACTCCCGACGGAGGTAGCGCCCGAGGATGGACATCTTCCGGCTGGAGCCCATCGCAGCCTCGGTCGTGATGGCGGTGCCATCTAGCATGTGTCGGAAGACAAGCACCGGTCGGTCGGTACCGCCAATCTCGCGCTTGGTACGCTGGAAGTCCGCGACCGTCTGGAGATCGACGACGAACGTTCCGTCGTTGCGGCGGAACTCGACCGAGCCGGGCGTGAGAAAGAGTCTCGCCTGCTTGAACCCCTCGTCGGTGACACGGCCGCCGACGCGGGCCCGCTCGCGGACTTTCGTCCCGGTCCCGTTGATTATTGCTTTGAACAGAACGGTCCCGAATTTCTGTATCTTCTCGTCACCGGCTTCGATAGCTGCGACGAGTTGTTTGCCGTTCTTCTTGAACGCGACAGTCACCGTCGATTTGAAGAAATCGCCCAGGTCAGGTGGCACTTGGCCAATAGCAATGTCGAAGATGGACTCCAGCGGGATCGTCAGCTTGTCGTCCTCGCTTGCGGCCAGCACTAACCGTTTCTGCGAGAGGACCACGCGACCTTTGGCCGGCTCGCTACGGTTGGCCGCCTCGGAGTTGAACTGGCAGACGAAGTCTGCAATGACTGATTCCGACATTCACTCAATACGTGGTATACAGGGGCCCTGATATTGAGCGTTTCGCGCGAATATCATCTGGGAAAACCAGCCGATTAGCCGTCTAGGTTACTGGCAATATCCGATAGCGACGAGTCCGGGGCCTCGGTCGCGGTGTAGACGACGCGCGTGCCGGGTGTGCGCAAGCCGTACTGGTGGCCGTCGGTGACGACATCGAGATGGGCTGACCCACCGACCGTTACATTGGTGTCCTCGACCCACTCGGCGAGGCGGTTCTCACCGTCGCGCTCGCGGGCCAGCCGACGGTTGTCTGCGACATGTGTAACCGCAAGGTCGCCGTCGAGAGTCGTCTCGACACGAGCGTCGTAGTCGTCGCCATCGAGTGCGAGAACGACCGCGTCGCCGTCGTTCAGGCCGACATCGTCAGGGAAGATGACGCGGGGGCGACCGGTCCGACCGACGGCCTCGATCGGGACGCGGTGGGTGTCAACCGCCTCATGATCGCTTGGGACGCGCTCGTTCATCGGGACTGTCGCAGCGGCGTATCGGGATGTACCGACCGGCCAGTCAGTGGAGCCCCGGACCGGCGGACAGTGGTTTCCGTCACTCGTCGCCGCCGAGCAGCTCGTCAACGTCGTCGCTGCCGCGCTCGACGATCTTGGCGTTGATCTGTCGCGTGTCGTCGCTTATCTCGCGGCCGCGGACGGTGATGCGTTTGCGCTCGCCGTCAGTCGTCGGCTCGTAGCCGACGCCGCCGTCGGACATGATAGACTTCGTACCGACGCCACGGACGTCCGGCCGCATCGGTCGGCCCGCGGTGTCGGAGCCACCAGTCAGTTCGAGCGTGTAGCCGTCGAGCCCGACGGCACCGCCGTCAACCTCGTCACCGAGCTCGCGACCGCTGAAGCGGTTGGCGTCCTGTTCGTCGACTTCGATCTGATACGTGTGGCCGCTCTCCGGATCGGAGACGGCGACCGTGAATTCAGCCATACAACAGACCAGTCCATCGCGCGTCAAAAACGCATCGAACCGTCGATGGAATCACCGAACGATGGTATGTCATGGCCAAAAATGTCATACGACTGTCGTAGTTACTTACTAGTTAGGGTTCATCGCCTCCTATCTGTGGTCTATAGTATGGTATACGATGACCGAAACACCTGACGCTGATGACGACCGCGAAACTCTCGGAAACACCCTGACGTCGCTCTCGAAATCTGCCGACGGACTGAGCAGCAGTGTCAGAGAACTGAGCGTCGCCGTCCGCGAACTCCAAGCGTCGACGAAGCGCTGTAGTGAGACACAACAAGCCGCCTCCGAATCGCTCTCCCGCGCTGCTGAAAGCCTCGAAACAGTGTCGGTCGACGCCGGGCGTGCATCGTCGGACGGCTTCGCTGCCGCCGGCGACTAATATCCGGCAGCCGCTGCCGTCGCCTACGTCTCCGCGTCGACGATCGTGCTTACGCGAGCGTTTTCTTTCAGTCGCAGTCCCGCTCCCCCGACCGATAACGGGAGCCGTGGCAGCGTCTCAACGTGGAGCGTCGGGTGGCTCGCTCCACGTTCGAGCAACTCGGTCCGGGGCTGGACTGTCACTGTTGCCTCCCCGGTGAGCGATTCGTTGCACTCGAGGAGATACTGGCCCGCACTGAGCGACCACCACTCGTAGTCGTCGTCGGGATTACGGTTGCTCGTGTCGTGAGCGACAACAGTCGCCGGTTCGAGTTCGCCGCCGCCGAAGTCGATTCGGCCGGGTGCGGCGATCTCGTACACCGCGTTGACAGTGAGATCGAAGCCCAGCCCCTCAGTCTGAGTCGGTTTGTGGACGATATCCGTAACGTACTCGCTGTAATCGGGCATACGTGGGGGTTTCGGCGCTCGCCACATTACTGTGGGGGCAGTAGCCGCCCGACGACGGGGAACGTAGTGACCCGCGAGCACCAGAGCGGGTTACTTTTGGGCGGCGACCGACTCGCAGGCGTATGAGCAACTACGCGGAGTTTCTGGCGGGCGAGCGACCGGACGACGTGCTCTTTTTCCTCCAGGAGGACGCCGTCTCGAATCCCGAAGCGCTGTCGGAGTACGCCGATCCGGTCGACAACGGACTAGTGCTGGTGTTGCCGGGCGACAACGGCCGCGACGCCTTCCAGTCGGCGACCGGCATTGACCCGATGGGGTTGGCCCAGCAGGCGATGAAGACCGACGGCGACATTGACGACGACCTGTCCGGCGCGAACTGTCCGGCCGCCGAAGATGAACCTGCGGCGAACCATACGACGAAGTTCGTCTTCGCTTTCGCCGAAGAACAGAACGACGAGGTCGGCGGCCTCTACGCCGAGGGTGATGTCATCCACGCCTACGCAGTGTGTTCCTGTGGCGAGCGGTACTCGGATAAGTGGGTCGTTG